>JAGNNG010000095.1 GCA_017990795.1 Deltaproteobacteria bacterium | reverse complement strand
AGGCGCCAAGACCAAGTAGTGACGCGCGCTTAGCGGCAGCTGTCAGTGCGACTGCGCTCGAGCGACACACACCTTGATTTCCGCCAAATGTACCGCCGGATACCTTGGTAGCGACCACAGCACTCAGTCGCTAAACATCAATTTAATTAGGGACTTAGCAGACATCGCCGCAAGCTGATAACATCCTAGAGATTAGCGCAAGGGCAGAGCGGGCACTCTTTAGGGGGGGTCATCATGCGGCGGATGTCTCAAAGTGAAATTATCGCGGCTAGTAAGTCGCGAGCGATTATGGAAACGCAGCTATGTACAGAAATGTACAAGCTTTACAATAGCGCTGAAATATTAAATCCGATTCGCTCACTGGTGGCCATGGCCATTGAGCAAATCTTAGTTATGATGCAGTTTTCTAGTATTAAGGGCAAAGTCAACTGGGATGCGGCCATCGCCAAAGCTGGTGGCCACTTGGCAGTATGGCGGCTGTCCGGCTCTGCCAAAAAAGAGACCGCGGACGCGCTGATGAATGTGTGGAAAAGCTCGTCCAGCTGGTCGGCAGACGACTGCGGCGATCTGATTCGACTGTTCGGGGGCCTGATCGAAGACAAGTCGCTGCATGGGCAAGCCGTCGACCAGTCCGTCGATCAAGAGCGCGGCGACAAGCGTAAGTTTGGCTTTGGCTCAGATGAGCGCTCGCGCACGACCACGGGCTTTAACCAGACGATTGCGCATGTGGGGCAAGCCCACCTCGCCGTGCTGGGGGCCAAGCGCGTTCAGGATGGCTTTTCCGGCATCACCAACATCAGCCTGACCGAAAAAAGTACGGTCAAAAAAGTTGACTGCGCTTATGGACTTGCTGAAGGCTGCGATATCAGCGGTACCACGGCAGATTCAATTTTCTTTTTTGATCATATAAACACATTTATTAATGGATTGCCCGAGACCATTACGCCGGATAAGCTGCCGATCATTCAGCTTTTCCCCATGGCGACCATGGGTTCGCAGGGCCACCACACAGTCTTAGAGTGTGCGCTAACCCTAACCCAGAACGGCATTATCAAATACCGCGTTGGCTTTTATTCAACGCTAATGCCTGAAGGCAGCAGCAACGAGTCGCTGCGTAAGTTATTTAGCAAGTACGAGTCCGATCCACGCAACATCCAGATGCTCTGCTGGTGGGACGAGTTTGGCACCAAGCTCGGTGGGGTGCGATTCGACAAGCCGTGGGAGGTCGAGCTGCTAAAGCGAGGCTCGCTGGCAGAGCCGAGCATGCTCAAGGACTTTAAGTCCCTGGGGCCCAAAGCCAGTAAGAAGCAGCTGCTGGCCCTGGGCAGGTACAGCCTGCTCGGCAAGACCATCGGCATCGGCTAGCTGGTGCCCGGTAGCCAGCAGGGAAGACCAACGCTCTTTTGGACCTTCACTGCTGGCCAGTACAGCTGCAGGCTACTGCAACCTTGCTCCCTGAATCAGCGCTAGCTTGTTCCCATCCAGAAACTGGCTTACTTACAAGCGCTAGCGTTCGGCAGCTGGCAGGTACCCGCCAGACAGCTCGCTGGGGCCAGGCAGCTTATGCTCTGGCTTTCATCGCACGCTGCGCCGTCTTTGGCCGCAGCCACGCAGACGCCAGTGTTGGCAGAGCCCTGCATAATCTTGCAGCTGCCGCCGCCCGTACAAATCGCGCGCCCGCCGCTGGCCAAGGTGCCGCAGACTTCCCCGGCAGCGACAAACTTGGGCGCTTCACACTTCTTGGTCATCGTGTTGCAAGCCAGGTTCTGCTGCGGATTGCAGCTAGCCATGCCAGCGCCGCCACAGGCTGCTCCTTCGGCCCCGTAACTAATCTTGGTGCAGACCGAGCTTATGCACTCTGAGCCGGTCTGACACAGCGAGCCCGCGCCACAGGCTCCGCCCACAGCCACCGCCGCCACGCACTTGGCCTGGCTACCGCCTTGAAAGCCACAGGTGAGGCCAAACTCGCAGCTGGTAGAGGAGCACGACTCGCCGACCTTGGCGCGGGCCACACAGGTACCGCAGCCGCTGCTATTGGTCTTGCGACACTGCGTGCTCAGACACTGAGAGTCACTGCCGCACGCCGCCCCAGCCGCCAGCTGACCCGCAGGCGCGCACGACCGAGCCTCGCCAAAGTCTTGGCCACACTGCAGGCCGGCAATCTCCTTGCCACACTGCACCACGGACTCTGGAGTCGCAGTGGTGCTAGGCGCGAAGAACTCATTTTTGCAGGCCAGCGCAAAGCGCGCCTGACAGGTGGCAGCATCGCCAAACAGCGCCTGCGTTTGACCCGCAAAGCAGCGGTCATAGGCAGCACAGTACTGCGCCGCGGTCTCAGCACACGCCGAGTCCGGAGTCCCCGAGCTGCACTGCAAAAAGCCGCCCAGGGTTAGAAACAAAAGTCCGCCGCGAAGCCACTTTCCTAGATGGGTCATACGTAAAGTCTCCTTGTGGATGCTGCCTAGTAGTGAAGCGCTACGCATAGAGCGCAGCAGCTTTACCGTAGCATGCCGCCTACGGAAACGCTTCGGAATAGCCCGGAAGTGCTTGGGAATCGGCCCTTCTGCTTCCTAGGAATCCAAACCGGACAGCTGGGAACAAGCTACGCACAGTTAGGAATCGGACGGGAGGTGATTAGGAATGGAAGAAACGTTCTTAGGAATGAATGTGGAGGCGCTTAGGAATGAATCGGGAGGTATTTAGGAATGATTTGGGAGGACTTAGGAATCGCAAAGGAAGGCGTGCTACTTTGCTATCCGCAGCTCTAGGAATTCCTTTTGCTGCGCGGTGGGAGTACAGGCGGGCGCGGCGTTGATGGTGACCCACAGGCTACAGTCCAGCTCCATGCCTTGTCGCAGCACGGTCTGGCCGGTGCCGGGCGGGCTGGCGCAGGGAATGCTGTTGCCACCTTCTGCATACTCAATCTTGCCGCAGGACAGGGCCTTTTGTAGCTCGGCTAGGAGCCTCGGCTCACCTGCGTGAAAGACGCGGCTGCCGATGCGCACACCCACCGCCGAGCGGCTGATCCGAAAGTCGATGATCTGCAGCTGCTCATTTTCAAACCGCAGCTGGTAGGTCGTCAGGTCGCTGCCTTCATCCGTAGCCACCCTGATCCAGCCCGAGCTGTCGATGGGAGTGTGCCGCGTGCCCATCGCCAAAAAGGCCGCCTGACTCATCCCGAGCACAAACGGACCGACTCCTTTGCCCGGCAAGACCACCGGCGGCATCGCTTTGGCGCGTGCAGGACCGTGGGTCGCAGGCTGCGAAGTAGTGGCGCCGCGACCGTAGGTCAGTCCAGGAAGCAGCAATGCACTAGCAAACAGCAGCGAAGCAAAAGAAAGAACTTTGGGCGTCATGGTTTGAGTACACAGTGGTTTTGTTGTCAGGTTTGCAAGTGAGCTCAGGCTGCCAGTACTTGCGCAGGAGCTTACGGGCGAACAGGAATTCTGCACAACAGGGTCAGTGCCGACACCAGCAGCACATACAGCGCCAAGGCGCCTCGATCAGAAGCAGTGGGAGCACGCGGGGACAGCGCCGATACGACTCCAGCAAGTAGCAGCAGAGTCAGCAGCGGCTCTCCAGCAAACAGCGTCGCCAATCCCAAGACCAGGCACAGGAGCCAGCGCTGCTGACGACTCAGCGCACGCGTCGCACGCCCTCCGTCTAGTGAGCCGAGCGGTATCAGGTTAAACAGGTTCAAAAGTGCGGTCGTCTTAGCCAGCGCCAGCCACAGCTGCGACTCTGCCAGAGCCCCGACTGCTGCACATACCAGCGCTGCGACCAAGCCCCACACCGGGCCTGCGAGTCCGATCCGAGCGTCCTCCTGAACACTCGCGGGGTTTTGGCTTAGGCGCACAAACGCCCCTAGCCCCGGAATGAACATAGGAGCACTGGCAGGTATCCCGTACTTCTTTAGCGCCGCGACATGCCCCATCTCATGTACGTAGGTACACAGCACAAAGCCCAGCGCAAACCGCCAGCCCCATACCGACCAGTAGACTCCGAATGCGGCCAGCGCTGACAGCAGCGTGCTTGCCTTGGTAAAGCCCAGCAGCAGCAGCTTGGCCTTGGTGACGATGAACAGCACCACCAGCTTAAACTTCCACAGGAGAGCGGAAAAGACTCCTATCCCGCCCAGAGCGCTCCTAGTGAAGCCGACTCCTGCAGCTGGGGTAGTAGAACTTAAGGTGGCCAGCTTGGCGCGGATCTGCTGGTGCTGCTTGGAGTCAGACGGCAGCAGCAGTAGAGCCTCCTCCCAAGCGGCGCTGGCTTGAGTGACCTCGCCTTGAGAGGTGAAAGCCTGCGCGCTCTTGGCCAGCTCCGCCAGTCGCTCGCTGTGAACCAAGCGCTGACAACGCGGACAAGCCAGCGCCAGGGACGGCAGCTCGATCTGACACCCTCTGCAAGCCAAGGCTGGCTCACCGCTGGCAGTGGCTGCAGTAGTCACGACAGCGGAGGCGAGACTGGCGGACTCTGGTCAGTCCCCACGGGGTTGATGCGGAAAGGACCCTCGAAGACCACCATGAGCCGGCGGTTCATCTTCCAGGCTTCCCACAGCGCAAAGCCAACGATGATCAAGGTCAGCACGCTCTGCGTCCCTACCAGAATCGGAGCTGCATAGGAAAGCGCAAGAGCCATGACGCAGAACAGAATCACTGCAACTCCCGCAGGCAGCGGCTTCTCTGCATCCTTGGTGGCACTTTGCGAAGCCGGACTTGGAGCTTTTTCCACCGCCGCAGGAGCAGAGACAGAAGACTGGCTGCTATCGGCCCCCGCGCTGGCAGCGGTCTTCTTTGCAGACGGCTTGCTGCCATCAGATAGACCGCTGATGACATCAGGCAGATAGCTCATAGATACGCCGCTATAGGCTAGAAAGACGGCCAGCACTTGATAGCGCAGCCCTCCCTGTCTCTGCGCTCCCTCGCGCACGGCATAGCCCACCAGAAACCCAACGGCGACGGCGACCAGTCCAAGGTCATATCCGGTGACAGCACGGATAACGCCCCAGATCAGCGCTCCTAGCAGCGCCGCGCCGGCACCGTACACCCAAGCGAGCACAAATCGCTCCCGAGTCGGTGGCCTGGACAGCGCAGCCAGTATTTGCTCGCGACAGCTGGCGCAAACAACACTCACCCCTGTTTGGTAGTAATCCGTCTGTGCTGGCTTCTGACAGCTGGTGCAGACAAGACTCTGACCGGGTAGTCCGTCGACTGGCTCAGCCTTCTCAAAGTCGATGACATCCGAGGCGGGAGGGGCAACTGTCTGTTCCGACATGGCTGTTATGGTAGCAGTGACCCATTCCCTGCAAAGGCGTGATTCTCGAAAGTCCCAGCATGTCAGATGGTTACTGCTAAGCCCCCTGCAAGCGCGGCCTCCGCCCCCCCCAGCCGCACTCCTGCCACTGGCCGAGATCGCTAAAAATTGCCGACCCCTACAGAGCGGCCTATCGTTCGGCGGTTCTGTATAGGTGTTAGGCGGGCCTGCTCGCCTGCCAACTTTGGCGCCCCTCGGAGACTTGTCAATGCGTGGAAAGCAGCCGGTGTTAAGACTACGTAAGCTGTCGGATGGCCCTTGCGGGCAGGTCGCCTCACCAGCGGGGCAGCGACGAGCACTGCTTGGGCTGGGACTTTGCCTGGTGACCACTTTCGCGCTGGGAAGCTGCACTCCGTACGAGCGCCAGAGCGGCGAGTACCTGGCGGGCTCCGTGGATCCCATCAAGTTTCCGGCGGCCTACCTGGGCCAAGATGGCGACGCGAAAAAGCCGGGCGCAGGGACGTTTCGCTACCAGACCGCGATGGTGCGCGGCACCAAGGTCGCCTACTACCCACTGCCGATGACCGGAGCGCAAGCCAGCGCGCCCGATCCGCTGGACGTAAACCGACTGCGCCTGCCGCTGGCCTACATCTTTGATCCGCAGGCGGGCCCCTCGCCGCGCGACTCGCAAAGCTGCATCCGGCCCGAGGACTACAAGTTTGACCGCTACCGCGATGCCGTGCGCATGGACCGCCAAGGCAACGTCTTTACGCAGCTGCCCGCCGAGAGCGATCCCGCTGGCGACTCACGCTACGTGCCCATCGTGCGCGAGGTCGTCGTCACCTCGAAACAAAACCCCTGCCAAGACGTAAAGAGCGAAGAGAGCCTGGTCACCCGCACCGACCTGCAGGTCAGCTTGGCACCACCGATGGCGGGCGCGCTCGACAGTCGCCCCATCGGTCGCCCCAGCAGTCGCCTGCTGGCGTTTGCCATCATCGACCCGGCAGCGGATGTGCAGCTACCGGACGGCAAGCTCGACGAAGTAACGGGCCTGGGTCCGCAGCGCTGGGGCTTTTTTAATCGCTACCTGCTGGCGTACCTGGATGGCGGCTACATCCCGCTGTCGGTGCTAAACCCTGCGGGCAAGCTGCGCATGGTGACGCAGGACCTGTACTTCCCAAGCCAAGTCTACGACCCCGACCAGAAGATGGTGGTGGACGGCAGCGAAGGCACCGGGCACGACGTGCTGCAGTTTAAGCGCAGCGAAGATGGGTACTCGCCGGTGTGTCGCGTGCTGTCGTTTGATCCGGTCGATCCGATGCTGCCCGAGACCTCGGTGAGCGAGATCGACCAGACCACGGTTCACGTCACCGGTCGCTACATCTACTGCCTGCAGGCCCCGTAGCCAGCGCGCGGTCCTTGTTGGCTTGGCTTTTCTGATTTTTCCGAGCGGTCTTTGTCGCAAAGCTCGCTCTTTGGTTTGGAGTCGATCGTGCAAAACCTGACGTTTTCTCGTCGCCGCTTGGTCCCAAAGGTCCTGACCAC
>JAGNNG010000094.1 GCA_017990795.1 Deltaproteobacteria bacterium | reverse complement strand
TTTACCGAGGAAGGTGACGCCATGTCGATGGAGATGAAGCAGTCGCTCAAGATGACGCAGCAGATGGTGATGACACCGCAGCTGCAGATGGCGATCAAGCTTCTGCAGGTGTCACGGATGGAGCTGGTGGAGCAAGTCCAAGAGGAGATGAAAGAGAATCCTCTACTGGAAGACACCGTCGATACGCAGGCTGAGCTCTCGCGCGAAGATCCGATTGCCCGCGACGAGCAGAGCATGCTGGGCGAGACCGAGCGCCCCGTGGACCAGCCGGCGATCAAGGAGCCAACCGAAGCCGACAAGGAAGTCCCGACCGAAGGCACCGCGACGGACATCGACTGGTCGACGTTCTTGGAAAACTCAGCGACGGCGCCATCTATGCCGTCGGGCGGGCGGGCGGATAGTGAGGAGCTACCGTCGCTAGAGCAGACGCTGACGCGACGCGTCTCGCTGACTGAGCATCTGATGCGGCAGCTGCACATGGCTCAGCTGCCGCCCGACGAAGAAGCCTGCGCGTCGCTGATCATTGGCAACTTGGACACCGACGGTTATTTCAAAGAGCCGCCGCTGGAAGAGATCGCGCAGGAAGTGGAAGTCGAGCTGGCGGTGGCTGAGCGCGCCTTGCATCGACTGCAGCGCTTTGACCCGTGGGGCTGTGGCGCACGCACGCTGCAGGAGAGCCTGCTGGTTCAAGCCGAGATGAACAACATCGATGACGAGGTGCTGGTCAAGATGCTGACTGAGCACCTGGGCGACTTAGAAAAGCGCAACTTTGCGCGCATCGCCCACAAGCTGAAAGTCGATATCGAGGAAGTGTATGAAGCGGCCAAGGATATCCAGCGCCTGGACCCTCGGCCCGGTCGCGAGTACATCACTGAGCAGCCGCAGTACATCACGCCCGATGTCACCGTCGTCAAGCTCGGGGAGCAGTACTTTGTACAGGCCAACGACGACGGGCTGCCGAAGCTGAAGATCTCCAAGTATTACCTGGAGATGATGAAGACCAAGGGCAAAGAGGGGCGCGACAAGGACACCGAGGAAGAGAAAAAAGCGCGCGACTATGTTCAAGAGCGGCTGCGCTCGGCCAAGTGGCTCATCGATAGCATCGCGCAACGGCAGCGCACCATCGTCAAAGTCACCGAGTCGATCCTCAAGTTTCAGCACGACTTTTTTGAGAAGGGCATCAGCTACTTAAAGCCGCTGGTCCTGCGCGACGTGGCCAATGACATTGGCATGCACGAGTCGACCATCAGCCGCGCCACCAGCAATAAGTACGTCCACACCTCGCAGGGGCTGTTTGAGCTGAAGTATTTTTTCAACGAGGGCATCAACCGCGAGGACGGCGGCGAAGAGATAGCTTCCGAAGCAGTCAGGCGATTCATCAAGACCATGGTCATGGCGGAGGACTCAAAGAAGCCGTACTCCGACCAAAAGCTCGTCGAGCTGCTAAGTGCGCAACACAAAATCGATATCGCGCGCAGAACCGTGGCCAAGTATCGCGAGCAGATGGGAATCTTACCGTCGGCACAGCGTAAAAAGTCGTTCTAGCGCTTTCGGTGTCGGCAGCGCGGACTAAGCTGAAAAAATAATGTTTGAAGCGCCAGCGCGGCGTTTTGCAGATTGACCCAGGAGGCCAAAGCGACGTAGAGACACCAGCGGAACTAGATTCGACAATAGCCACCACGCCTGGACCGGACTATCCGCCGGCCACGGGATCTACGCAGTGAGTCACTCGGTAGAAAGGGGATTGCGATGCACACTTCATTCACGTTCCGGAACTTTGAAGTCAGCGAGACTGCTCAGGACTACGCCCGGGAAAAGATTGAGCGCATCCGAAAGTATTTCCCCGACCCAATCAAGGCGCACATCACCTTCTTGCAGGTCCGTGGCTATCTGTTTTCCGTCGATGTGCAGCTGACCCTGCACAATGGCCTGGTGGTTAAGGCCGAGGAGCAGACCGAAGATCTGCACTCCTCAACGGACTTGGTGATGGCCAAGATCGAGCGCCAGCTGCGCCGCTATAAAGATCGCATCCGCGACCACAAGCCGCTGCACGGGCCCCACCGCTCGGTACGCCACATGGTCGTAAGCTATGGCCAAAAGCAAACCGAGGCTGCAGTTCCCGGCACCAAGAAGCCGGAAGCACAGCCTGCTCCAGTGGAAAACACCACCGCGCACCAGATCATCCGCGAAGAGAAGTTCGTGGCTCAGCCGATGACTGTGGATGAGGCGATCATGCGCATGAACCTGCGCCATGAAGAGTTCCTCGTCTTTAACAACATCGCGACCCACGAGGTAAACGTTGTTTATCGCCGTGGCAATGAAACCTATGGTCTGATTGAGACCACGCACGATGCGGCAGCTGCTGGCGATAAGCCCACAGAGGCAGCCCACAGCTAGCGGTCAGCCCCTCGCGGAGAATGCAACGCCTATGAAACTGGTGGACTTCGTGCGGCCCGAACTGATCATCCCGGAGCTAACCGGGAGGACCAAGCCGCAAGTGATCGCAGAGCTCGCTCGGCACTTGGCCAAAACCCAGCCAAGTATCGATGCGGAGGCACTAAGCCGCGTGCTCATGGAGCGCGAGGACTTGGCAAGCACAGCGATCGGCGAAGACATCGCCATTCCACACGGCAAGCTGCCCTCGGCAACTCGAATGCTGGGCTGTGTGGCGCGCTCCTCGCGAGGGGTGGAGTTTAACTCCATCGACGGCAAGCCTACGCACCTGTTCTTCGTGCTGGTCGGCCCCGACCATGCAACCGGCCCTCACCTGCGGGCACTGGCTCGCATCAGCCGCGTGTTCAAAGACCTAGACTTTCGTCAGCGACTGCTGAAAGCACCCACCGCCGCCGAGATATTTCGGGTCTTGTCCGATGAGGACGCCAAGTATTAACGCTATCTGCCCAAGCCCGTGGTAGCGTCGCTGCGCTCTGGTTTGACGAACTCGTAGCAGTAGCCGAATCTCAGTCCTGCAGTCGCAAATCCACAACAGATAAAACCCGCAACAAGGAACCAAACGATGGCTGGCGTGTCGGTGCAGAGCCTTCTTGAGCCTGAAGCTGGTCTGGCACTGACGGTGGTCGCCGGTCGCGCTGGCCTACTGCGAAAAATTGGCGGGGCCCGCATTCAAAAGCCGGGCCTAGCACTGACAGGCTTTACCCAACATGTTCATGCCGAGCGCATGCAAGTCCTGGGACTCACCGAGATCGCGTATCTGCGCAGCCTTGACCACGATGCCCAAGAGCGCGGCGCACAGTCGCTGGGGGCGCTGCGACCGTGTGTCGTCGTCGTCACCCGAGGGCTAGAGATTCCGCCTGCGCTGCCAAGTGCCCTCGAGCAACATGGAGTGGCGCTGCTCTCAACGCCGCTGATGTCGTCGGTGTTTATTAACCGAGTGCAAAAGCTGCTGGAGCTGCGGCTGGCCCCCACCACCTCGGTCCACGGCGTTCTCATCGATGTGCTGGGCGTGGGCGTGCTGCTGCTGGGCAAGTCTGGCATCGGTAAGAGTGAAGCCGCCCTGGATCTGGTGCTGCGCGGTCACCGCCTGGTCGCCGATGACGTCGTCGAGATCCGCAAGCGCCTGCCCGATATCATCGTCGGCGCATCTAGTGACCTCATCAAGCACCACGTCGAGATTCGCGGCCTGGGGATCCTAAATATTAAAGATTTGTTCGGTATCTCCTCGGTCCGCGACACCAAACGGGTGGACTTGGTGATTGAGCTTTCAGAGTGGAACGAAGGCGAGGAGTATGATCGCCTTGGAGTCGAAGAGCGCCGCTATGCCATCTTGGATGTGGCCCTGCCGATGCTTCGGGTACCGATCCGCCCCGGACGCAATATTGCGTCCATCATCGAGGTCGCGGCCCGCAACCAGCTACTCAAGCAGCAGGGCAAGCACTCAGCGCGTGACTTCCAAGAGCGGCTCTCGCGGGCAATGGATGAAGCCAGGCCGCAGCAGCTGGTGATCTTCCCAGCCGATGAAGTTGAATAGCCGCGCAGGAACTGGAGCCCGTCTCGATGCCATCCACCACCCAATTAACACGCACAACCAGCCAGTCGACCGGTACTCCGACGTGGCAGCTTGAGCGCTGCGGCTGTGTCTGCCAAGGAAGCCATGTCTGAGACGAAAACCCCGACGGCACCGCCAGAGTCAGAGCCGGCGCATCGAGACGTTCCCATGCGCGTCCTTGTCGTCACTGGCGTCTCCGGTGCAGGAAAATCGACGGCGCTGCGCTCGCTTGAAGACATCGGCTACTACTGCGTAGACAACCTGCCGCTACCGCTGCTGGGTCAGTTTGTAAGTCTGCTGGGCCAGACCGGCCAAAAGCGCGCAGCCCTGGTTATCGATGCGCGCGAAGGAGAGTTCCTGATTGGCTTTCGCGAAGCCATGGCCGAGCTACGCGGCGCAGGTCACTCGCTGGAAGTCTTGTTTCTGGATGCACCCAACGACGTGCTACTGCGACGCTTCTCGGAGACCCGACGTCGCCATCCGCTACACGGGGACGACCTGCGTGCAGCCATCTTGCACGAGCGACGCGAGCTGTCGCCGCTACGAGAAGAAGCCCAGACTGTCGTCGATACCGGCGCCCTAAACGTGCATCAGCTAAAAGGCGTTATCCACGAGCGCTACAGCCGCACCGAGCAGCCACTGGCAATCACGCTGCTCTCCTTTGGTTACAAGCACGGCGTCCCCATCGAAGCCGATGTGGTCCTCGATGTACGCTTTCTGCCAAATCCGTACTTTATCGCCGAGCTATCCGCGCAGACGGGTCTAAGCGAGCCGGTCTCGCAGTTTGTGCTGTCGCATCCCGATACCGGAGAGCTGCTGGAAAAAGCGCTGGCGCTGTTTGATTTTTATCTGCCGCGCGCGCAAGCCGAAGGCAAGTCCTACCTGACGCTGGCCATCGGTTGCACTGGCGGAAAGCATCGCTCCGTTGCGGTGGTGATGGAACTTTTCAATCGACTGCGCCAGCGCTATCAAATTACTGTAAGACATCGCGAGCTGGGTCGAGGGAGGGAACCATGAGCGCCTTGCTTACGCCTGTGGTGGTGGTTACACATGGTCGTGCCGGTGCCGATATGCTCGACGCTGCGCAGTCTTTTTTGCATGTTCCGCTGCCGCGCGTGACCGCCGTCAGGATCGATCCTGAAGACGATCGCGACACAGTGGACCAAAAAATCGGTCGCGCCGTCGAGGAGTTAGGCGCCACAGCATGGGAGGATGTGCTGTTCCTAGTTGACCTGGTGGGCTCGACGCCTGCCCGTCTGTGCTGTGGCCGTTGCAGCGACAAAGGCCATGTTGTCACCGGAATAAACTTGCCGATGCTGGTCAAGCTTGCGACGGTGGATCGCAGTCGTAGTCCGGCTTCTCTCGGAAGCGATCTCGTCGCAACTGGGACCAAAGCCATTCACGTGGAGTAACCCTGCAATGGTCGCAACTGCAAAACTCAAGATCATCAACAAGGCAGGGCTGCACGCGCGCGCTTCAACCAAGTTCGTGCAGCTGGCCAACAAATATCGCTGCAACGTCACCGTCGGCAAAGATGACCAAGAGGTGAACGGCAAGAGCATCATGGGTGTGCTGTTGCTGGTAGCCGCCAAAGACAGCGTAATCAGCATTGCCTGCGACGGTGAAGATGCCAAGCCGTGCATGGACGCGCTGACTCAGCTGGTAAACACCGGTTTTGGCGAGGACTAGCGCGGATGGCATTGCCCGAGGACAGCGGCTCCGGGGCCCCCGAACGCTCCACCCGCGCCCAAAAAGGCGAGGTTCGCAGCGGCATTGGAGCTAGCGCTGGCATCGCGGTCGGACGGGCGTTTGTGCTCGACCGCAGGCAGCAGAAGACGCCGCAGCGGCACATCCTGCCCGAGGAGATCGCCGTCGAGCTAGTGCGTCTAGATGAAGCAGTCTCACGCGCTGACCTGCAGCTAGAGCGCCTCAAGCGCAAGCTGCGTGAGACCGATGAGAGCGATACTGGCGTAATCCTAGAAGCTCACCAGCTAATCCTTCACGACGAGCACCTGATCGGACCGACGCGCAAGCGCATTCGCGACGAGAGACTCAACGCCGAGTGGGCGCTGCACAAGACCGTCGAAGAGATCCAGGTCCGCTTTGACGCCATCGACCTAGAGTACTTCCGCGAGCGCAAGAGCGACGTGGAGTTCGTCGGTGAGCAAGTTCTACGCAACCTCATCGACACCAGCGAAGCGCCGCCGATGCAGCCGCCACATGGGGCGGTGGTGGTGGCACACGATCTGTCCCCCGCTGATACCGTGCATCTGCACCGCAGCAGCGTCGCAGCCATCATCACCGATGCGGGCGGTCGCACCTCGCACACCTCGATCCTGGCGCAGGCGTTTTCGATCCCTGCTGTTGTGGGTCTGGAAAACATCACCGCTGCCGTCGGCCAAGGCGACCTGCTTATCGTCGACGGCAATCGTGGCGAGGTCATCGTCAACCCAAGCCCCGAGCAAGTCACCGCCTATCAGCAGCAAGCACGAAGCCAGCACGCGCGCATCGAAGCACTGCTCCGCGACCGCAACGAGCCGGCAGTCACGCGAGACGACGTACGAGTCCGCCTCCTGGCCAACATCGAGCTTCCCGACGAAGTTCCCTCGGCCCTGGACTATGGCGCCGAAGGCATTGGCCTTTACCGCACCGAGTTTTTGTTCATCGACCGCGACGACTTTCCCCGCGAAGAAGAGCACTTCATGCACGCGCGCGGCGTGCTGCGTCGCATGTCGCCATTCCCCGTGACCTTTCGCACCTTCGACCTGGGCGTCGACAAGGTAGCGCCATTTCTCAGTCGCATGCCCGGTCTGCACCAGCTGACTGCTGAGCCTAATCC
>JAGNNG010000093.1 GCA_017990795.1 Deltaproteobacteria bacterium | reverse complement strand
TGGGCTGGCGGTAGAAAAGGAACAGAAAATACCAATAAGCGAGAACGTGTACCATTAGCGCTTGCGCTGGAGCACCCGACGACGCGTTCGTAACTCTGCATCGGCAGCTCCATCACTCTGCTCGGCGTAGCGCAAGGTCGTCTGGATGTGCTTGTGGCCCAGGCGCTTGCGGATCGTCGCCAAGCTCACCCCATCCTGCACCAGCGCCGTTGCGTGGCTATGGCGGAGTTGGTGGAGCGTACAGGCTACCCCTGCCGCGCGGCAGTATGCCGCCCACCGCGCCTGGATTGTCTGGTAGCGCAGCGGCTGACCATCACCATTCTTGAGCGGCCGAAACAGCGGCCCGTGACGCGCCTGCATCAGCTTCACATAGCGTCGCAGCAAGCGCACGAGCTGCGGGTCGTCAAGCAGCACCGTGCGCCGCTGCCCGCGCTTCCCGACCACCTGTAGATGCTCATCATCAGGCATCAAGTCCACATCGTCGACCTCGAGGTGGAGGGCTTCGCTAATGCGCAGCCCGGTCTCGGCCAGGAGGTGAAACAGCAGCCGGTCACGCAGTTGGTCGCGTGGGATCGCCGCCAGAACGGCGTCGATGTGCGCCCGATCGAGTCCGCGCGGTTCCGGCTCAGGCACCCGCACCCGATCCAGCTTGATGAGAGGATTCGTCCCCAGCAGGTCGTGTTTGACAGCCCAGGTGAGAAAGCTGTTGAGCGCTGCCAACGTACGGGCGCGACTCGCCGGGCTGCGACCGTCACGACGCGCGAGCGCTGCGCGCAGCGTGTCGACGGCAATCGTCGCGACCAAGCCATCATGGCAAGCGACCAGGTGGCGCAGCTCAGTGGTGTAGGCCCGCACGGTATGGGCCGAGCGCTCCGCCCGCCGGAGGTCGTCCAGAAACACCACGATGGCCTCCGGCAGTGATATCGTCTCCATCGGCACCTCATTCCTGTGATAATCCTCAATTGGGAGAAGATCGTGCGACTAGCGGTAGGGCGTCACCAAGCGAATGCAGATTGACAATTCCTGTGAGAACGGCTATTCTCGCAGGAATCCGCCGCTGCCCCGAGGTGCCCATGCCTGTCGCCTTCCTGACCCCGAACCAGGTGGCCCGCTATGGCTGTTTCCCCGCCGACCTCTCGCTTGACCAACTCGCCCGCAGTGCCTTTCTGGACGCGACCGACCGCGCCGTGCTGGCCGCTCTTCGTGGGGATCATACGCGCCTTGGCTACGCTGTGCAACTCGCCACCGTGCGCCTGCTCGGCACATTCCTTGACGCGCCGACCGCCGTGCCATCCGTGCTCGTCACCTATCTGGCCCAGCAGATCGGGGTCGCTCCCACTGATCACCTCGAGCGCTATCAGCGCTCGCGCATGCGCTGGTTGCATACCCTTGACATCCGCCAGCGCTACGACTACCGCGACTACCGCGACTCCCGGCGCGGCTGGCGCTTCGTACGCTGGCTGTTTGCGCGCGCCTGGCTCGGAAATGAGCGCCCCAGTCTGCTCTTTGACCACGCCGTGAGCTGGCTGCGTGCCCAGAAGGTGGTGCTTCCCGGCATCACCGTGCTGGAACGTGACGTCGCCCGCGTCCGCGACCGAGCCAACGAGCGGCTCTGGCGCCTCCTCGCTCGCGACCTGACCCCGGCCCACCGCCAGCAGCTGGATGCCTTACTCGTCGTCCCGCCAGGGGCGCAGTTCACTCCCTTTGAGCAGCTTCGCCGCCTGCCGGCGACGCCCAGCAGTCAGGGCCTCCTCGACGCGCTCGCCCACCTGGACACCCTGCGCCATCTCCCGCTCACGCCGGTCCTGCCGCGCCAGCTTGGGCTCAACCGCCTGCACAGCCTGGCACGGGTCGCCCTCACCGCCCGGGCGCAGACCCTCGCCCGCCTCGCGGATACCCGCCGTGCCGCGACACTCCGCGCAGCCCTGCATGTCCTCGTTGCGCTGGCCCACGATACCGTGCTTGACCTGCTCGACGAGGTCTTTACGACACTGCTGAGCGCGGCCACCAAAGCAGGCACCCAGGCGCGGGTGCGCACGTTAGCCGATCTGGATGCCGCCGCGCTCGATCTTGCTGACGTGGCCACCATCCTGCTCGACCCCACCATCCCCGACGGCACGCTGCGCACCAGCGTGGACTCGCGCCTTCCCCGCGCAACGCTGGAGCAGGCCATCGCGCAGGTTCGGACCCTCGCCCGCCCACCTGCTGATATGACCTACGACGAACTGGTCGCGCGCTATCGGCGCATCAGCCGCTTCCGTCCTCGCTTCCTGGCCACGATGACGCTCGACGCCGTCCCGGCCGGGAAGCGTGTGCTGCGCGCCTACCAGTATCTTCAGCAGGCCGAGGGTCGCCGCAGCACCACGCTGACCGATGCACCGCTCCAGATCGTCACCACCGCGTGGCGATCCTACGTCATGACCGCCGAGCAGCGCGTGGATCGTATTGGCTACACCTATTGCGTCCTCGATCGGCTTGTGAATGCGCTGCGACGCCGCGAGGTGTTTGTGCAGCCGAGCCTGCGCTACGCGGATCCCCGCATCGGTCTGCTCCACGGCGCAGCCTGGGAGGCTGCCCGCCTCCAGGTCTGTCGCGCCCTCGTCAAACCGGCCGATGGCGCGACCGCGCTGTCCCAGCTCAGCGCCGAACTGACAACCGCCTACCAGACCACGGCTGCCGCGCTCCCCGCCAACACGGCGGTGACCATTACGACGACCGATGGGCACGCCGATCTGGTGCTGAGTCCGCTGGAGCGCCTGGACGAGCCGGCCAGCCTCACGGCCCTCCGCAATCAGGTCGCCACCCTGATGCCCCAGGTCGACCTGCCTGAAGTGTTGCTCGAAGTCCATCAGCGCACCGGCTTTCTCAGCGCGTTCACCCACCTGAATGAGCGCGACGCCTTCGTCGACGAGTTGGCGGTGAGCCTGTGCGCGATCCTGCTCGCCGACGCCTGCAACATCGGCCTCGCGCCGCTGATCAGCCCGACTATCCCTGCCCTGCGTGAGGATCGGCTGCGCTGGGTGCAGCAGCATTACCTGCGCAGTGACACGCTGCTGCGTGCCAACGCGTGCCTGGTTGACGCGCACCGCCAACTCCCGCTGGCACAGCGCTGGGGCAGTGGCGAGGTTGCCTCAGCCGATGGCGTGCGCTTTGTCGTGCCCTTCCGCACGATCCATGCGGCGGCCAACCCAAAGTACTTTGGCCCCGAGCGCGGCGTCACCTTCTACAATCTGACGGCAGATCAGTACAGCGGCTTGCACGGGATCGTCGTGACCGGAACCTTGCGCGACTCGCTGGTGCTGCTGAGCTTGCTCCTGGGCCAGCAGACGCCGCTGCAGCCGCGCGAGATCATGACCGACACCGGAGCCTACGCCGACGTCATCTTCGGGCTGCTCTGGCTGCTCGGCTACCAGTTCAGCCCGCGCATCAGCGACATCGGTGCCACCCGCTTCTGGCGCATCGACCGCACCGCCGACTATGGTGGGCTCAACGATCTAGCAGCCCACCGTATTCGAACGCAGCTGATCGTGGATCACTGGGACGACCTGCTGCGCATCGCCGGCTCGCTGACGATGGGGGCATGCCAGGTCGAGTCGCTGATGCGGACATTGCAGCGCGGTGCCTATCCGACGAAGCTGGCACGGGCGCTGCAGGAGCTGGGGCGGATCATCAAGACGCTCTACCTGCTGAATTACCTCAACGATGAGCCGTACCGCCGACGGATCCTGACGCAGCTCAATCGCGGGGAGGGACGGCACCGACTCGCGCGGGTGGTGTTCTATGGGCAGCGCGGGGAGCTGCGGCAGCGCTATCGGGAGGGGCAAGAGGATCAGTTGCACGCGTTAGGGCTGGTGGTCAACGCGATTATCATTTGGAACACGATGTACATGGAGCGTGCCCTGGATCATCTGCGTCAAACTGGACAGCCAGTCCACGATGCGGATGTAGCGCGGCTGGCACCGCTGGGGCATGCGCATCTGAACGTGTTGGGGCGGTACACGTTTGCGTTGCACGAGCCGATCGCGCAGGGCGCATGGCGTCCGCTGCGAACGGGCAGCGAGGTCTAGATGCGGTACGATCCGTCCCAGTTACACGTTCTCGCTTATTGGTATTTTCTGTTCCATTTCTACCGCGAGCCCGTGATCGAGGAGGCGGCGATGCAGGCTGGGCTGGACTGCGTGCGCGCGCTTGTTCAGGCGCTCGCATGAAGGGGCGAGGAGGCTGTAGATACTGCCCACTCACCCCTCACAACCATACTTCCGCGTCGACTTCTATAGCTCAGCCATATCGGCGAACAGGGTGGGTACGTCCACGAGCAGGCCACTCGCTTCGGTCAACGTCGTGCGCGCGGCCGGAGTGGCTCCCGCCCGAGCAAAAAGTGCTGGGGTGACCTGCCAGCCCGCGCCCTTGGCCATGGTGAGCGGGATTGTTCGTTCGAGCAGATCGCGCACCGTCTGGCAATCCACGGCATTGGTGCCGCATTTGCACTCGCCAATCAGCACCGACCACGCCGACCAGTTGATCGCCACCACATCCGCTTGCACCTGCCGGCTCCAGTGACTGCCGATCACCTCCGGACAAACGGCAGGGTCGGCTCCATGCCACGGTGCCAGACCCACTGGCGCGCCAGCTCCTCCCAGGCCGTCTGCCCAACAAATGCGCGCAGCCCTTGCTGTATCAGCGGGAGCACGCGGTCGGGCTGGTAGCTGAGCTCGGCCTGGTTTGGCCGCAAGAACCGGAAATAGAAGCGGTGGAACGGATCGGTCAAGTGGTAGCGCCCCTGCTTCGAGCGCTGTCGTAGATTCGGCGGCACCGTCGCCGGCAGGCGCCGCTCGACCAGTCGCAGCTCCTGTAGCTGCGCGAAGTAGATTGATGCGCCAGCAACGTCTCCATCCCGGCGCTCGCCGTGCAACAAAATCAACTGGTCTGGCCCTGGGCGCTTACAGAAACTTTGGCGCGAAAGCCCACATCCTTTCGGGGTGGGATGAAGCGCCGCACTGCTACCTCAACGCATCGCAGCGTGTAGATAGCTCTTGAGTATCAACACATTTCATGGTATACTACAGCCATGAAACAGGGCTATCGAACCAAAGAGACCTGCGTTTTTCTCATGAACTACCACATCATCTGGTGCCCCAAGCGGCGGCGCAAGGTGCTACTTGATCGTGTCAAAATGCGCCTTGAAGAACTCATCCGCGAGACTGCCCCCCTGCTTGAGTGCCAGATACTGGCACTTGAGATATTGCCCGACCACATCCATTTGTTTGTATCAGCGACGCCGCAATGGGCACCCAACCAGATCATTGCGCGACTGAAGGGCACGTCCAGTCGCATCTTGCGTCAAGAGTTCCCGCTCTTGCGGCGGATGCCATCGCTGTGGACGAGAAGCTATTTCATTAGCACCGCCGGGAATGTCTCGTCTGACACGATTCGCCGCTATATCGAAGCGCAGAGCACACGCGATTGAAAACGTTCGTCTACAAACTGCGCCCGACCTTCGCACAGGCGGCACTCTTGACTGAGACGGTGGAAACCTGCCGCCATCTCTACAATCGCGCTCTGGGCGAACGCAAGACCGCCTATCAGGAGCGCGGCGAGGCGATTGGCTTTGCCCGCCAGTCCGCCGGTCTGCCCACCTTGAAGCGTACATCGCCCTATCTGCCGCGCGTCCATAAAAATCTCCGCAGGGGACCGTCGCGTTTACGCGACGGGGGAATGCGGTCAATGCCACTCCGTTGACTGCTACGACTTCCTTAGTGGCTACCTATGTGCTACAATAGAACACATGTACGTACAGCGCACAATCACGATCTGCATTGCTGACGACCCTGATCTGCGCGCAACGCTGGCAGGGTTTCAGGGCATTCAGCAGCGTATTTCCAAGGCGTGCTACAACGACGGCAAACCGTTGTCGGCGCTGGCGCTGCATCGTGCGGTATACGAGGATGTCAAGGGCACGATCAGTAGTCAGATGACCTGTACGGCAATCCGGCTGGTGGCTGGTGCGTATGCGAGCGCAAAAGCGAACAAGAAGCCCGCGCAGCGTCCGTTCGCGTTCAAGCGTCCGACGGCGCTGTTTCTCGTCGGCGAGCGCGGGCGCGATGCTCGCTTCTGCGACGATGGCACGCTCTCGATCTGGACGGTGGCGGGACGTAAACGCATCGCCTACCGCGTGCCGGCTGCCTTCACGCAGACGCTTGCCGAAGCTACTGAGATCGACAGCCTGACCGTTATCGAGCGCGACGGGCGCTTGCTCGGTCGTGTGGTCATCACCCTGCGCGTCCCCGATCCGAAGGGCATTCATTTCGTTGGAATTGATCTGAACGAGACGAACGCGCTGGTTGCCGTCGACCCGGACGGCAACACCCTGTTTGTGAGCGGGAGGGACGTCAAGGTGCGGAACATTCGCACCCGCAAAACCCGCCGCCGCCTCCAAGAACAGCTTGCGACCCACAAGGCACAGAAGCACGATACCCGGTCGCTCCGGCGCGTGTTGAAACGGCTTGGTCGCACGCAGCGCAACCGCACACGCACCTTCTGTCAGCAGACCGCTGCCACGCTGGTTGCCTGGGCACCGGCTGACTCGGTGCTGGTGTTCGAGCGCCTGACGCTCCCGCAGACCTCCAAGAAGCTGCGGGTACGGAAGGGCACACGCCGACGCCTGAGCCAATGGCAGCGTCGCCTGATGCGCCAGAGTGTGACCAATGCCGCCGAACGACGTGGGCTACTGGTCGACGATGTCAATCCGGCGTATACCAGTCAGGATTGCTCGCGTTGCGGGTTGCGAGGCGTGCGGAAGCGGCATGTTTTCAGGTGTCCTCATTGTGGGCACGAAGCCCACGCGGATGCTGT
>JAGNNG010000092.1:5520-6867 GCA_017990795.1 Deltaproteobacteria bacterium | reverse complement strand
TGCGGCACGATGGCCACAAACGGAGCCGGCTGCACAAAATGCAGCACTCCCACCGCCATCATCGCGAGCGCAAGCAGCAGTCGCAGCACCGGAATTACTTTTGTCATCTGGGGATTTGATGTCGCGCGCTCGGCCCTGTCAACGCTGCGATCTCGAGGTAGGTCGATAGCTGCCCGTCACCGCGCTTAGCAGCAGCCGTCGCCGGGATAGTGGTAGGTCGATTCCGTAATGTAGAGGTCAGGGCGGCCCAAGCGTCCCAGCGCGGCGGCGGTCTTGTCGCAGACGCCAAGTGGCATGTCGCGGGACAGGATGTGGCCGCGCTCGTCGTCAAAGCAGTCCTCGGGGCCGATGTAGGTCGCGGTCTTGCCGGTGAAGATGCACGGGCCGTCGGCGGGGATGGGGTCTTTGATGGCGACGACTTCGACGCTCTCTAGCAGCAGGTGCTCGGTCAGCTGATAGCGGGTCTTGTCGAGGACGCGGTAGGGTCGCTTGGCGCGGACCTCGATGGTGCCAAAGCCTGCTTCGACCAGCACCGCCAGATACTCGGGCAGCAGCAGCGCGCCGGACAGGCACTCGGCCCGTAGCTGCGCGTTGTCGGCCAGGTGCGGCGGCATCGGCTGCGTCGACACCGGGTCACTCAGCACCAGCTTGCCGTGCGGACGCAGCACTCGGTGTACTTCCTTAAGTGCTTGTAGAAGATGGGCGCGCGTGAAGATATTAAAGAGGCAGTTTTGCGCGGCCAGGTCGACGCTCTCGGACTCGACGGGGAGGGCGAGGGCATCGCCTTTGCGCAGGTCGATAAACGACGGATCAAACCACGGATTTTCGCGCGCCGCTTCGGCCAGCAGTGATCGCGCGGTGGCTAGCATCTCATCGACTAGATCGACGCCGATGACGCCGCCCGGCTGGCGCACAAAGTAGCTTAGCTGCAGCGCCTCCATGCCTGCGCCGACCCCGATGTAGAGCACGCGCTGCACATCCGCCAAGTCGCGCGGCGAGATCGTGGTGCCGCAGCCATAGTTGCGCTCGAGCATGGCGCGTGGCACCGAGAGGCCCGGCAGCTTCCAGACCGGCGTCTGCGTGCAGCACAGCTTGGGCTGCGCCTCAAGGGCGGCAGCGGCGTAAAGTTCGGTGACGGTATCTCGGTAGTCGGCCATCGATGTCCCAATCAGTCCTGTGGACCGGTAAGTAAAGGAAGGGGAGAGCGGGTGCCGCGCAAGCAGCGGCTGGACGATGCAGACTCTACCATGTGCAGCGGTCGTGGGGGCCGATGGTCTGGAGGCCACCGGGCTGTGTTACAGATAAGAGATGCTGATTTTTGCCAGGAAGCCTGTGGGTCGCGTCGTG
>JAGNNG010000092.1:0-5420 GCA_017990795.1 Deltaproteobacteria bacterium | reverse complement strand
ATGAGTGGCGACTGGCCCGATGCGCCGCTTTACTACGTGACCGATGCAGCGGAAGACGCGGTCTCAATGACCGAGACGCCCCCGGTGCCGATTCAGTACAAGGGTCAGCCGGTGCAGTTTCGGGGGCTGTTCGGCTACGGCGGCGCGGGTCAGCTGTACCTGGATGGTCGCTTTACAGAAGCCCAAGAGGGAGTGGTAGTGGTGGACCCGCCCCGTCGCGGAGATGGCAAGCGCAAGACCCCGCTAGAGGGTGTGCTGCTGCCAGGTCTGCAGCCTCCTTGTGCGATCGTGCCCAGTGATTGGGGGCCGTGACTACTCTATTTCCGCGCTGCGGTGTGTAACATTTCTGTTACATTTTGAAACACTCCTGAAACATTCCTGTAACACTCCCAAATCATTCCTAAACGCCTCCTGGAGGATTCCTAGTGGGCTTTAGGAACATTCCTAAACGCGGCTTTTCGTGTGTGCGGCTGTCTGTAGCGGACTTACTTTCCGCTGGTTCTAACATCGGCTCTCTCCGATAGCGAGGGCGCCCTGAGGTATTGGGACCTCACTGTGTGGTCTGCAGACATCGGAAGCAAGCGGGTGCGCTGTCCCTACGAGCTGGTGTAGAGCCTTGAAATGTCGTCGTCGGCTTGGCTGTGGACAGGGTGGTTTGTTCCTTGCTAACAATTGCAAGAATGAAACATCGAAGGCTCCAAATTCGCCGGCTCCTCCCGATGGGGCTGGCTCTCCTTGCGCTTGGCGGCGACGCGGGCGCGGCGGCTCCCACCCGAGACTTGAAGCTGGAGGACTATAAGTACTTCCGTGCGCTGTCCATCGACCTGCAAGGTCGAGTGCCCACCCGTGAAGAGCTAACCGCTTTTGAGCAGGCGGACTTTGATGTCAATGCCTGGATCGATGCGCACCTACAAGGCGATGACTACGTAGAGCGCCTGACCCGCATCTACGGCGACTTGCTAAGGCCGCAGATCAACAACTTCCGCCCCGGTACTTTTGCGCGTGCCGGTCTGTCGATGACCACCTTCCGAGGTCCCGATGGCAAGCTGACGCGCCTGTACTTTCGGCCCAGCCAGGTGCGCGCGCGCATCATCGCTACCAAGGCCGCGCTGGCCATGGATACAAACTACAAGAGCTGCGCGGCGATTAAAGATCCGGCGCGTGATCCGCTGTACGTCACGCTCAACTGCGCGCAGTACGAAAAGTACGACAACCTAGTCAAGGCCAACATGTGCCTGACTGCCGACGAGCTGGGCATCCGGTATAACGGCAGCTCCAACACGGGACCGACTCCCTTTCCGGCGATGGCTGGGGATACGACGGCGACGCCACCACGCGCCAGTGCGGTGCAAGCGGCGCTTGATCAATACACCACGGTGGTTAAGCCCTGGTGGCTGTATGCCGACTACGCAGCGGGCGCGCCCACGCAGCGCTACGACGCGACCTGGGCGCAGCGCTTTCCGGGTTATCAGCCTGCAAACTCTCTGCTAAGGGAGCCGGACAACACCACCGATGCCGTGTCGGTGCGAGTCTGTAAGGAAGAGGCGCAAGCGGCGCTAACTGGCGCTGTGGATGGGAAGAAAAATCCAGACGGCACGCCGGTCATGGCTTCCTGCTTAAGTGGCTACGGCGCGACGGCCTCCTCGGCCTGCGGCTGCGGAACCGGACTTGAGAACTGCGTTCCTTCCGGTACGTTTACGACCACTTTTCCAGCCGGCATCTTGCTGTCTTCGCGGAATGTGCTGCTGGGGGTAGATGACCCCACCGACCTTGTAAACTTCAACGCGTTCGACTGGCAGAGCCTGTGGATGAGCCAAGAGCCAGTGGCGTTTTTCAATCGTCTGTTTTCCGAAGACCGCGACTTCCGCGAAGTGGTGACCGGTCGCTGGACGATGGTAAACGGCCCGCTGTCGCAGTTTTATCGACTGTTTGCGCGCACCAGCCTGACCGATGCGGACCTGGGGCAGTCGCCGCTTCCTAACGCTGGCAACCTGCCAAAGACGCTGCCTCCCTTTGATGTCATGACCTGGCAGCCGGTCGAGGATCGTGGGCCGAATGCTGCGGGCGTGCTGACGCAGGCCTGGTTTGACATCAAGTACTCCACGCAGCGCGCGCGTGCGCATGCCGTGTACAACGCTTTTGTTTGTCGCGACTTTGTGGCGCCTCCTGGTTTGCAGTTGGCCGCCGCAGCAGAGCCCGATCTGACCAAGCGCAGTGGCTGCGCCGTCTGTCACCACACGCTAGAGCCGCTGGCTGCCTACTTTGCGCGCACTGCGGAAGGCGACTGGTCGTGGCTGGATAGCAAGTTTTATCCGACGCAGAATCCAAGCTGCAAGCTGACGGGAACGCCGCCTACTTTGTCGGGCGCGTGCTCGACTCGGTATGACAAGATTTTCTCTTCCACGACTGCGGGCATGCTGCGTGGGGCCTACTCTTCGCCAGAGCACACCGAAGCGGGGCCTGCAGGTCTGGGGCAGTATCTGGCCAGCCAGCCGGAGTTTAGTACCTGCACGGTGCAGAACGTAGCGCAGAGCTTCCTAAGTCGCGACCTGCGCGCCGAAGATGCAGAGCTAAAGCAGCAGCTGTCAGATACCTTTACGCAGAGCGGCTTCCGCATGCGCGCACTGGTCAAGGCGCTCTTGCAGTCCAAAGCGTACAAGTCGGCCAACAACTGGAACTCCACCGTCTGGCGGAGCGAGGGCAAGTAGATGCAGCGTAAAATTCTATTTTCGCTCTTAGGAACGCTGCTGGCTACGGGCGCTTGTAGCAAAGACGTAAGCCTATCCAGCATTCCGGGACATGACTCACTGGCACAGGACACCACGCACA
The DNA here is from genome assembly GCA_017990795.1 of Deltaproteobacteria bacterium. Taxonomy (GTDB): domain Bacteria; phylum Myxococcota_A; class Polyangia; order Palsa-1104; family JAEUJZ01; genus JAGNNG01. The sequence goes on along the minus strand of JAGNNG010000092.1, from coordinate 2,591 downwards.
AAGAGTCGCCGCGCCTGATGCCCGCAGAGAACTATATGCGGAGCTATCTGCGCATCTTTGGTGGCCTCACGCCGCTGCAAGCGCAGACCGCACTGGCCGCGGGTGGCGACGGGCTGTTTGACTCGTGGAGCAACTATCTGGCAGCGATGGGACTGCCAAACTATGCAATCGATCTGCCGCGCGGCGCGCAGACCAATGCTCTGATGGTCGCCAGCTTTGAGCGCCTCGGAATCGCGCTGTGTGACAAAGCGCTGCTCAAAGACTGGTCGGTGGTGACTCCGGTCGCGATGGAGAAGCGCCTGGTCTACGCCTTTGATCCACCCAAGGATGCCACGGACAAGGCGGCATTTACGGCGGCCTTTGATGTGCTTCACCGCACCTTCCTGGGCTATCCGGTCAAGCTGGCGCCTACCAATCGTGTCGATACGTACTTTGATCTATTTAACCAAGTGACCAGCGCGCATACCAAAGACCCCAAGGCTTCAAAGTTTACCGCCAATCAGGCGGGCTGGGCGTCGATGTGTTACGGGCTAGTCCGACACCCTGAGTTTCACCTTTACTAAGCGGAGGCCATGACGATGGACAGACGGACCTTCCTCAAGGTTCTCGGAGGCGCCAGCGCTGCTGCTGCTGCCGCGACAGTGCCCATGTTTTCGGCCTTCGCGGACCCTCTTGTTGGACCCGATGAGTTCTTCATCTTTATTCACGCGAACGGAGCCTGGGACGTGACCCTGGGCCTCGACCCGCGCAACACCAAGACCGGCATCATCGATCCTGCGACCAGTGGCGCCAAAGGAACGATCGATCCGGCTCCCATCACGCGCTGGGTGGATGACACCGCAGTGGTGGATGGCGGCTTTTTGTACAACGGCCCCTCGTTTGAAATGGTGATTCCGCCCGGTCCAAGTCCGCTGGTCTTTGGGCCTGCGATTGGCAACTTGCTCAAGCACTATTCGCGCATGACGGTCTGTAATGGCATCGCCATGAACACCGTCTCGCATCAGGATGGCACCGCGTTTTCTTCGACCGGACGACACCTGGCCGGTACCAAAGCAGCGGGAGCCAGCGTCGACACGATGATGGCGGACCTGTTGGGTCTAAACCAGCTGCTGCCTGCGCTGTCGGTAAACTTTCCTTCCTATTACGTACCGGGACCAGACCGCCGGGCCGTGCCGCTTACGGTGTCGAACATCGGCGCGGTGGGCGCTTCCCTTGTGCGCTCTGGCCAGTATGAATCGGTCGGCCAGCGCGATGCCGTCAATGCTGTACTGACCCAAGAAGCCAAGGCGCTGGCGGCCATGTCTGCAGAGCCCGACATCATGAACGGCTTTGCGCTGCAGTTTGAAGGACTGCGCCGCATCAACCAGCAAAACCTGCTGGATGTCTTTACTCCATCCAAGCTGCAGGCCGCCTATCCGCTGTTTACGTACAGCGACAACGGCGCGGTGGTAAACGCCGCCTTTGCCGTCGAGGCGCTAAAGCGCAACATCGTGCGCTGCGTAAGCTTTTCGTTTGGAAGTTTTGACACCCACTTTACCAACTATCGCCAGCAGCCTCTGACCCAGCAGCGCCTCTTTAATATGATCTCTGCGCTGGTGGACTACCTGGATGTCACGCCGCATCCGACTAAGCCTGCAGAGAAGCTGTCTGATCACACGCACATCATGGTGTTTAGTGACTTCTGCAGAACGCCGCAGATCAACACCGGCCTTGGCCGCGATCACTATCCGAACAACTCGTCGCTTATCATCTCGCCGCGCTTCAAAGGCAACTTTGTAATCGGCCAGAGCGACCCCGAGCAGCTGCTGCCGATGCCGACCCTCGACTTCTCGGATGGCCGCCGCGCGCTAAGTCCGCCCGACATCTTGGCGACTTTTGTAAGCGCCTTTGGTGGCGACCCGCGCAAGTATCTGCGCGACGGTGAAGTCATTCCGGCCATGCTCAAGTAAGCGTCGCTGCTTCACGCTTGGCTGCTTCTTTCGGGTCGCGCTTGCCACCACTTTTTGACCGGGCAAGCGCGACTTTTTCTTACGCACCACAAATGGGAGTCACGATGCACCGCGTCCTGCGCGCACCGACACAGAAGTTTTTTCGCGGGCTCTGGCAGGCGTCTGCGCTGGCGCTGGCGCTGGCGACCGGCTGCGGGGAGGTGCAGCTGCCCGCTGGTGACAGCTTCAAGCTGAGCGAGCTGACCTGGAACAGCAAGAACGTCGACTTCGGACCGATTAGTGGCGTGACCGAGATCTACGATGACACGCTGGTGCTCTCGGGGAGCGGCGCAGTGGTGCTGACCAGCGGCGTGCAGCTAGCGCTCGACGCGCGCGTGAAGAGCTGGGGCGCAGTGTCAGTGCTGCCTGCCGCGGATCTTTCGGGTAGCTGGGCGGTGGCCATCGATGACAAGGGCAGCTTGCGACGCCTAAAAAATCGCAGCGTGATGGAGGACATCTCGGATCGCTACGGCCTGGTCGGCGTGCCGGTGCGCGAGCTAGCGCCAATGGGTCAGCAGGGAGCAGTGTTTGCGCTAGACGGTCAGCTGGCAGTGGCCGATGGCCAGACAGTGACGAGGTATGACGGCGCGTATACGCAGGTCG
>JAGNNG010000091.1 GCA_017990795.1 Deltaproteobacteria bacterium | reverse complement strand
AGGAATACGCCACCAAGCGAGCAGAGCTGCTCAAGGACATCTAGTCTCGCTCGACGTCCTACGATCGCCAGCTAGTTTGTGGATGGCAGCTAGCTAGTTCCCATCCACAAATGTAGCGAGCAGGCCCTTTGAGCGTGGCGCCCGCCCGGAGCAGCCTTGTCGGCTGTGAGGACGGACGACGCGCTCAAAGGGACGCGCAGTAGTTTGTGGATGGGAACAGGCTAGGCGGGCGCGGTCGTTCCCGCATTTCCCCCGCTTGTCAGTGCTTTCGCTCTCTCGCTATCATCGGCGGGATGTCTTGGCTCCTACAAACCCTGTGCAATATCGTGCAGTGGGGCTGCGTTGCCGCGTGGTCCTTCATGTGGATGACAGTCGCCATTGTTTACGGCTTACTGCAGCCAAAGAGTGCAAAAATTACGCTTTCCTGGGCACGAGACTATTGGAGTCCAGGGCTAGCGCGTATCGCGCAAGCGACAATAATAAAGCACTCTGGATTTACCCCTAAGCCTGAAGATCCATATATCTTTATTATGAATCATCAGAGCATGTTTGATATCGTTGCTGCGATGTCATTAACGCCGGTAAATCTACGATTTATTGCTAAAAAAGTAATACAATCGGTGCCATTTCTCGGCTGGTATATGACTGTTGCTGGGATGGTTTTTATCGATCGTCGAAATCGCGAAGCCGCGGTGCGCAGCCTGGAAGAGGCGTGCCAAAAGATTCGCAACGGTGCCAGTATTTTGGTCTATCCCGAGGGCACGCGCTCGACGGATGGCAAGATACTGCCGTTTAAGAAAGGCCCGTTCATTATGGCCATACAAGCGGGCGTGCCGATCGTGCCGATCGTTATCGATAAAAGCCATATCGTGCTTGGTCGCAACAGTCTGACCATGCGCAAAGCTACGGTTCATTTCAAAATTGGTGAGCCGATACCAACAGCAGGCTTCACGATGGCTCAGCGCGATGAATTGATGAAAAAAGTCCGCGATACGATTATCGATCTACATGTGAGTATCGGGGGCGCTGGCGGGGATAAGTCTTTAACGATTAGCGCGGAAGGCAAAGAAGGGGAATAAAGACTAGGGATTATAGCGATATCCCACACCGCGCACGGTCTCTAGGTGCAGGGGCGCGTCGGGATTGAGCTCGATCTTGCCGCGCAGGCGGGCGATGAAGTTGTCGATGGTGCGCAGGGTAAAGTGCTCGCCCCAGATGCGCTCCATGATCTGCTCTCGGGTCAGCACCTGACCGGGATGCTGCGAGAGTAGGCGCAGCAGATCAAACTCCTTGGCCGTGGTCTCGATCGGCTGGCCATCGACCAGCACCCGCCGCCCGGCAATGTCGAGCGCGACGCGCTTGCTCTGGGTCTTTTGGGTCTTCAGCCGCTGCTGTCGCCCCCGTCGCAGCGCCGCTCGCACCCGCGCCAGTAGCTCGGCCAGGCCAAAGGGCTTTGTGATGTAGTCGTCGGCTCCGATCGAGAGCGCTAGCACCTTGTCCGCTTCCTGATCCTTGGCCGACAGCACCAGCATTGGACACTCGACATCGCTGGCGCGCAGCTCGCGGATCAGGTCGATGCCGGATAGTCGCGGCAACATCAGGTCGATCAGCATCAGGTCCGGCGAGTCATGCAGGCACAAGCGGCGGCCCTCTTCACCGTCTTCGGCACACAGGACGCGGTAGCCTTCAAGGTGCAGGTTCATCTGCAGCGCTTTGCGAATGGCGGGGTCGTCTTCAACGATAAGCAGCGTTTCTGGCGGCATGTCTTTTACACGTTCTGATTGAGCCGGGCCGATTCAGCAGCCGGACCGAGTTATTTCTGAAGCGGCTGCGCCTGCGCCGAATCCGGCAGCACCGCGGGCAGAGAGATCGTAAATGTGGCGCCTTGACCTAGCTCGCTCTCGACGGTGGCCATGCCGTCGTGCGCGCCGACAATGTGATAGACCATCGAGAGCCCCAGGCCCGTACCTTGCGGCTGCAGGGGCAGATCGTCCCGCGTGAGGCGATAAAACTTCTCAAAGATTCGTCGGTGCTCGTGCTTGGGAATGCCGGGGCCGTTATCGGTGACCGAGATCGCCACCTGCTGACCCCGACGCACGCAGCGCACACCGATGACTTTGTGCGGGCCGGTGTAGTGAAACGCGTTCTGCAGCAAGTTGAGGACCGCCTCGCTAAGCGCCGGCAAGTCCACTCGCACCTGCGGCAGGTCGTCCTGAATATGGGTCGTTAGCTTCACATCGGTGGCGGTAAGCAGCTGCGGCTCAAAGGCTCGCAGTGCGGTCTCGACAACGGTGCGTGGCGATTCGAGCTCCAGCCGGTAGATGCGCTTGCCAGCCTCGATACGTGCCCAGCCGAGTAGCCGGTCAATCATCGCCGACAGCCGCGTGGTCTCGCCGGCCAAGGTGTCGAGCGCTTGCTGGATTTTTTCGGGATCGCGCAGGCGACCGCTCTGCAGCATCTCGACAAACAGGCGGATGCTGGTCAGCGGCGTGCGCAGATCATGCGAGACCTTGTTTACAAACTCGGTCTGCAGCTGGGCCACGCTTGACTCGCGCCGGACGTAGATCACGGTTGCGGCAACACCGCCGACCAGCGTCGCTGTCAGCCCCAGCGTCATGACACCGAAGACCACATCTTTGGTCGCGTGACCCAAGACCAAAATCAAGACGCCCACCGTCAGCAGGAGCGCGCTTGGAAAGAACGCAAACAGCGACACCAGCATCATCAGCCGACGCAGCTTGCGGCGCTGCAGGTCATATAACTTCGCCATGTTTGCGTCAGCCTAGCAGGCCGCTTGCAAGACGCGCCACCGCTGAAGCTGCCCGGGGATGCGCAAGCAAGACCACTGCATCCGTTACCGAGTTATCCAACGTCTGTGCGCCTGAGCGACGGAGCAGAAAATCCTGATGATGCGAAAATGTGACCCCGCCATGACAAAACGGTGACATTGCCGCTCCAGCATGAAGGGCATGCAGACCACAACATCGCCTTCTGCTGACATCATCTCGGGGTCCTCGGCTCAGGCGCCCCAGGCCGACGACAAGGCTTCACTGATCGCGAGCATTCCCTATTACGCCGTCCACCTTGGCTGCCTGGCCGCCTTGTGGGTGGGGGTGAACTGGGTCGATGTCGCGCTGTGTATCGGCCTTTATTACCTGCGCATGTTTGGCATCACCGCAGGCTATCACCGCTATTTTTCGCACCGCGCCTACAAGACCAGCCGCGCCTTTCAGTTTGTGCTGGCTCTGCTCGGCACGCTGTCGATTCAAAAAGGCGTGCTGTGGTGGGCGGCGCATCACCGCTCGCATCACAAGTACAGCGACCAGCCGCGTGACATCCACTCGCCGGTGCAGCGTGGGCTGTACTGGGCTCATCAGGGCTGGATTCTTTGTCACAAGTACGATGCGACCGACTGGCCGCGCATCCAAGACTTCGCCAAGTACCCAGAGCTAGTGTGGCTGAACAACCACTTCCTAATTCCGCCGATGCTGGCTGGTGGGCTGCTGTACCTTTTGGGCGGCTGGCACTTTTTCGTGTGGGGCGGGCTGATTAGCACCGTTCTTTTGTGGCACGGCACCTTCACCATCAACTCGCTAAGCCATGTGTGGGGCAAGCGTCGCTACCAGACCACCGACGACAGTCGCAACAACTGGGTGCTGGCGATCCTGACCATGGGCGAGGGCTGGCACAACAACCACCACCACTACCAGAGCACTGCCAACCAAGGCTTCTTCTGGTGGGAGGTCGACTTCAGCTACTACATTCTGAAGCTGCTGTCGGTGTTTGGCATCGTCTGGGACCTGCGCAAGCCGCCCAAGCACATCCTAGAGAACAAAGAAGCGCTGCTACCAAACCTACCCAAGCAGCTTGAAGAAGGGCTTGAGGCCGCGACGCTGAATCCCCCAGTAAACGTCTCGCTCTAGCTGTTCCCGCGACGCAGCATCTGCTTATGGCTGGCTTGGTTCTGCCAGCATCTTGTCTAGGATCCCGTCCTCATTTAACTCTGCAATATCGTCGAAGCCACCGACGGAGCGGCCGTTGATAAAGATCTGCGGCACGGTGCGGCGTCCGGTGCGGGTTGCCAGCTGCTCGCGAGCGGCGGCATTCCCGGTGACGTCGACCTCGTGATAGACGACCCCTTTGCTTTTTAGCAGCGACTTGGCGCGGATGCAGTACGGGCAGAGTCGAGTGGTGAAGATTTCAACGTGGGCCATACCGGCCAGGATAGCGCAGCCAGCAAGGGTGGCTAGCGGCGAACGTCGCGGGCCAGGTAAGCCAGCAGTACAGAGTCGAGACTGCGCTCGTCCGTAGGCGCCTGCGGCACTGGAACCAGCGGCACCGCGATTGCCAGTGGAGCTGGCTTGGTCGGTCGTAGTCGCGGTGAGGTGGTGCGTAACGGATCCAGCGGCTTGGCAACAGTGGCCAGGGCAGGGCGCTGCAGCGACACGCCTTCTGCCGTCGGACGTGCGCGCAAGATTGCGGGCTGCGGCAGGCGAGGATCTGGGGGACGAGCGACGACACCGCTGGCGATCGGTGGTGCTTGAATCAGCGGTGTTGCAGAGGCAGGACTTGGCCCTTTGGCTGTCGTAGGCAGCGCCGGAACCTTGCCCATCGACCCCAGCAGCTGGGCGGGCATCAGCGAGTCTCGCAGTGAGGCGAGGGGTCGAGCCTCCGGCAGTGGCGTTGCCGAGCTAAGCACTTCCGTCTCGATCTCGCGCACATCGGGCTCGTCCGCCTCGATCGTCATGGCTGGGGCTAGATCCTCCTCATCTTCTGGAAGATCAGCCTCGAACTCGAGGATCGCGGCACCTTTATGCAGCGGCGTAGCCAGGCCCGGCGGGATGACAGCGGCTGGGGGCACAACTGTGACCGGACGAGCTGCCGCGGTATCGATCATTCCCGAGGCGACTCCGCGTGATCGTGCAGCTGCGCTCTCCGCGTGCTCTGCGCTGGCCCGTGGAGGTGGCGGTGGTGGCGGCACTGCCGGTGGCTTGGCTTTTCCTGGGGCCATCCAGCGCAGGGTCTCTTCCGGTGCATCAGCGGCGGTTTCCTTAGGAACTGCCGCGTGGCTGGCCGAGGTCGCTGCTGCGCGATGTCCAGCACTGGCATCCGGACTCAGCGCGCGATGTCCAGCACTGGCGCTCGAGCTGGCCCGTGGCTGCCCCGAGACCTCTGGCAAGCTGTCAAAGGCGCCATCGCGCAGCTTTTTCAGCATGGTCTTGTGCTGGTTTTGCATCTTCTTTTGGACGACTTCATCCGGGTCCTCTGCGCCGTATGAGCAGCGCGCAGTGGCCAGGATTGTCCCTTCATAGAAGAGATGCGTAGTGATCCACAGTCGAGACAGCCCAGAGTCTTCTGTCTGAACGTGGAACAAACGTCCAAGGTGACGGACGTTGTGGTTGTACCCAAGGAGCGGCGGACGCTTTGACACCACAGCATAGGCTATCACGCACCCGGTATCGCCCAAACACGGATTTCTTGGATGGTGAACACTCGTCGCCAATGCGGCTACTTGGCACCGCAAAACACAATGTAGGAGCGACCGCGCAGCCGCCTAGTGGCCTGGGCAAAGACCGCCGCCACAGAGGCGCGGCAGGACGAAATTGACCATGGATGCTGCTACATTGCGCGTCTGGCCAAGCCGATACGATGGGCAAAGTGGGGCGAATTTCTGGCGCGGCGTGCGCCATTGCCAGCCTCGCAGTGCTACTTTTCGCGGCGAGCTAGGCGGGCACGGTTTGTGCCCACGCACAGTCATTTACGCACGAGGCAGCGATGAGCAAGACCCGCTCCGTACCGACGGAAAATGAGGCTTCGGCAACTTCCAGTGAGACCAGCTCGCCGTTTGCGCGGGAGTTTGCGCGCGCGTTTCCTTTGCGGCCAGCAGACGCAGCAGCCTCGCTGACTGCCGAACCTTCAGTTGGCTTTTTGGCTGATCAGGCGGCCTCGGCGCTGGGCATTGAGCGAATTACCCCGCTACCGACAGCCGCACCGGTCTTGGATCTTGAGTCTGCAATCGATGAGGCCTGGGCCGCAGCGCTGGATGAAGAGCTGCCACCGAGCGTGACCGATTCGACTGAGCCAAGCGCGGCGCAGACTACTCAGCCCGCACTACACGCCGGAGATTGGCCGCCGCCACTTGCCTCCTATCCGACGATGCACCTGGCTTCTTTGACCCTGCCGACCGGTACCGCTCCGCCCCCGCTTGCCGGACCCGATGTAAGTGCAAATAACGCAGCCGGGCAGGAGACGCGGGTTTTTCAAGGGGCCCAGTCAAGAGTGGCGGCTTTTTCAGAGCCGACCGAAGCGATCCACCTGACGCCTCCGTTTGTGCAGACGCAGGCCGTCGTGTCACACCGGGCTAGAGGTCGTGGGGATGAGTCTAGTCGCAGCACGCCTGATTCGTGGTGGTACAGCCTCGGGATGGGATTGCTTGGGGGCAGTCTGGCTCTGGTGCTTTGTGTCGGTGGCTGGTGGCTGCTGCAGACCCCGACTGCGAATAGCTCATCGTCCTCGGTTACCGAGCATGCAGGTCCGTTGTCGAGCGCCTCTCAGGCGACGGTGCAGCGCTTGGTGCAGGCGCTGGCAGCGCGTGACCGCCGACAAGCACTTGCCGAGCTGACGCAGCTGCAGCAGCAGGAGCCCCGGTCCGAAGCGCTCATTCAGTCGTTAAAAAGCGCCGTGTTAGCGCTGCCGCAGACGCATTAGCTGTTGCTCCCGGGCCAGTTCCCTCGACGAAAATAGACCACCGTTCCGCCGCCGGATTCGCAGTACATTCGATCTACATTGGGGACAGGCCCATGACTCCTAATTGGTTGGGAGCCAGGGCGCGCGCGGAGGTCTGTGCTTGGCTACAAGCGCCCCGGGGGTAGATGAGAGCGATGGAATTTCCGCGCGCGATAAGTCGTGTTGTTATTTTCGCCAGGCCTTGCCACGTCGAGCTGCATGGTTATGTCGGTGATAGAGACGCGATTTGCCTGCAAGAAAATGCGCAGGGGCCAGCTCGCTGGCTATGAGTCGCCAACCCACCTGCTTGTGAAGGAGCCCAGAGCACATGCGCGCTGATAAGTTCACCGTCAAGACACGAGAAGCGCTGGTGGAAGCCCAGCAGCTTGCCAGTCGCAAAGGTCAGTC
>JAGNNG010000090.1 GCA_017990795.1 Deltaproteobacteria bacterium | reverse complement strand
GGTTATTGCTTAGCTTCTGCGTCGGCGCGACCACATAGTCCGTCGCTCCAGCTGGGATGGTAAAGCTGCCATCGCCCACTGGCGTCATCACCGCTTTTTTGGCCACCGGCGTCTTAGCCAGCTGCAGCTTCAAGTGGCTGCGGTCGGGAAGCGGCGTGGCAACATTTGAGGTGTTGTAGTGAATCTGCACCACCAGCGCGCTGCCAGCCGCGATGGGAATGCCGGTTCCTGCCGGAAATACCGTCGCCGAAGTCCCCGGGACCCAAGCCGCCACCAGCTGCGGACTCTTGGTCCCCGGACCGCCGAAGCAGGTATAGCCCAGGCCCTGCTCCTTGCCGTCCGCCGCCACGGCATCAGCCATCGCCGCTGAGTACACCAGTACGTGATGAACCTGCTGACGCTGCTCTGCCACAAAGTCATAGCCAATCAGGTCGGCAGCCTGGGTCAGCTTCGGGTCCATGACCAAGCAGCGATAGTCATCGACCGGAGACTTGGTCGGGGTATACGCAGCCCCAGCGTCGATGTCGCGGTCCACCCACTCTAGGCCTTTGAGCGCCGGCGGGGCGGGCTGCGCATCCTTGATATCGCCGAGCGGCGCGCCATCGTCATTCCACGAAAACACGGTGTCGATCTGGTCCTGCGTCAGGCGGCGCGAGCCCTCAAAGCGCTGGCACGCCTCGCTGGGCATCCACGGTGGCATCCGGCGCGCCGTCACCGCCGAGGTCACAGCCGCCGCGACTTTCTTTGTCTCGTCGTAGTTTGTCAGCGGAAACGGCCCGATGCCGCCCGTCGAGTGGCAGCCCTGGCAGCTAAGCGCGACGATCGGCTGCACGTCTTTGTACCAAGTCATGCCCACTTTTTTGTTGGGGTTGGGATAGGTCGGGGTGGTATCGGGCGGCAGGTACTGGGCCTGCCCTTTGCCGCAGCTTGTGCTTAGCAGGGTCAGGCTCAGCAGCGCCAAGCTGCCCGCGCCAAGACAAACCAAAGTGGAAGCAGAGCGAAGCGTAGTGCGTCGTGTTGCGATGGTCATCCGAGCTCCTTGCGTTGGCATCCAGCCCACTTCGACGAGGCCAGCCCGCGTTTGGTTCCGCCGCCCGCAAAAGCCCGCAAGCTACGGCACTGCCCCATTTTTCCTCGCACGACGGTGCTGCCTTTGGGTCGCCTTGCAGTAAGCTCGCGCTGCACCATGACGATCCTTCGCCAGCGTCCTTGGCTAACTCTGCTGCTTGCGCTGCTACCGGTGGCGCTGACAGCGCTGGCCTTTGTTTGGGTGCTGACCCTGCGCGAGCCCGCCTCGGCGCCACTTTTTCGCAGCCAGCTGCCGCATGAGACCTTTGACCCCGCGCGGTGTACCTGGGCTTGTCACAACCATGGCTGCCAGCACCAGCCGCAGCTGCCCGCTTGGCTAGCCAGCGACGACGGCCTGTTCGGTCGCACCGTCGCAGCGCTGCACCACGGAGGCCGCATCCTACTGCCCAAAGACCCACGCGCAGGCTACGGCCTGGTCAACCTGCTGGTATTTTGCCTGTTCTGGCCAGGCCTGATGTGGACGTTATATCTAATCGCTATTAATCAATTTTATTTACTAATGAAACGAAAGTAATTTACCAAAAATCCACATGACGCAATTAGCAACAACCATCTACATTGCCTGTGTTGATTTTTTATTACGCGCGGCAGCGCCGCTAGGAATCACCTACCGCGACGCCAATGCCGCACTCTTTTTCATTATTTGGCCAGTAGTTACCGCACTGTTACTAATAATTATTACACTACAAGGATTATTATTGCATCGCCGCAGCCGTAAGAATTAAATCATTATTCTCCACAAGTATGTGATTCAAGCAAAGACTCAGGATGCAGACAGGAGTAGCGCCATGACCAAGCCCATACAATCTTCTACGCAAAGACGCTATAGCCTGCCTGCTTATACCAATGGCTGGTTTCAGGTGGGATGGAGCGATGATTTAAAACCAGGGCAGCTGCGCAAAGTGCGACAGTTTGGCGAGCAGTACACGCTGTTTCGCGGCAAAAATGGCATCGCCAGCGTCATAGATGACGTCTGCCCGCACCTGGGCGCGCACTTCTCGGAAGGCGGCTGCGTGGTGGAAAACTCGGTACGCTGCCCATATCACCACTGGAGCTTTGACGGCGATGGCATGTGCTCAGGAATTCCCTATGCCAAAAAGATCCCGGTTAAAGCGCAAGTCAAGTCCTATCATGTAATTGAAAGATATGGGCTTATCTTCATGTATCGCCATGCCGATGGCCGTGCTCCCGATTACGATTTACCGAGCATGGAAAACTTTGCCGGCGATAAATACGAAAAGCCCTCGCGCTTTGAGTTTTGTATACGCATACACAGCCAAGACATTATGGAAAACTCGGTGGATAGCCCGCACTTTTGGGCAGTGCATCGTCACGCCATGCCGGAAAATATCTTTCGCGCTGAAGGCAAAGAGCTACGGATTACGCAGATCATCAAGACCCACCGCCTGGGGATTCCGCTCAAAGCGCGGCTGGAGTTTCACATGATCGAGCCGGGCTTTCACTATCTGCACTTCCCAGAGATGCCGGGCACCAAGGCGCTGGTGTTCTCGTCGCTGGTGCCGGTGGATACGGAATATACCGACCACCGCTTGACCATCTGGACCGAGAAGACGCGCGTGCCGGGCCTGTCGCTGCTGGTGCGCAAAATGGCGGTGCGCGAGATGATGCGCACCTACCACGAAGACATGCAGATCTGGCAGAGCAAAGAGTACCTGCCGCATCCCGTGCTGTGCGACGGAGACGGTGCCATTATCAAGCTGCGCCGCTGGTACTCGCAGTTCTTTGATCAGGGCAGCGCGGATCAGGCCGTCAGCGCATAGCGACGACGACGCACTTACAAGTGCCCGCCTGCCCGCAGCTCATCGACGAAGTGGCCCAGCGCGTAGTCGAGCCAGCGGTAGCTCGGCTGCTCGCGACACAGATAGCCCAGGTGCCCACCATGCTGCTCTAGCTGCAGGTGGACCCCGGGGCCGAGCCGCGCTTGGCGGAGGTCGCGCGCATCAATGAGCGGATCATCCTCGGCATGCAGGATCACCGTCGGCGTCTCGATGCGATAAAGGTGCGGCTCGGCGCTGCAGCGCGCGTAGTAGTCATGTCGGTCCACAAAGCCGCTGGCGGGCGCGGTAAAGGCGTCGTCAAACTCCTGCAGCGTCATCGCTTCATGCACCGGATATTTGTCGCGCGGGATCAGGCCATCGGCCTCACGCTCGCGCACCGAGCGCAGCACGGTCCGAATAAACGACTTGTCGTAGATGCGATGCCGTCGCATCGAGATGAGCTCTGAGCAGCGCGCCAAGTTCACCGGCGGATTGACCGCAATCGCCGCGTCCGGCTTGGGATGCGGCCCGCGCAGACCGTCGCCCAAGTTTAGGAGCAGCGCATTGGCGCTGAGCGAAAAGCCGATGCCCAAGATGCGGGCTTGCGGGCTGTGCTGGCGGGCGTATGCGAAGACCTCGCCCAGATCGGCGGCGACCCCGCTGTGATAGGTGCCTTTGGCAAAGCCTCGACCGATGCCGCAGCCTCGGTGATTGATGGTCCACACGTGTACGCCGCGCTGATTCAAAAGGCGCACGGTGCGACGAATGTACGGGCGATCATCGTGTCCACCCAGGCCGTGAAATAGACACGCAATGATCGGCTGGGGCAGCGGATGCGCACTGGCAAAGCAGCGCACGACCAGGCGGTCACCGTCGACAAGTGGGATCTCAAGGCGGGTAAATGGCAGCGTCAGCGGAGGTGCTGGCCACAGGCTGCCAATCACGGTCTGTAGGTGCCCATGCAGAGCCCAGTACGGAGGACGACACGGACGCGGCGGCGAGAGCTTCATGCTGGCAAAGCTAGCGCGACACTCCGAAAAAAGGGAGTGCCGCGCGAGGATTCAGCGAAGCAGCGAAAGCAGACTACAGCGGCTTGTTGAGGCGGCAGCCAAAGCGATTCAGATCGATCTCGTTGGCAGCGGTCAGGCACGAGTAGATCTGGTACAGCTGCTGACCGTACGCGGCGCCCTTGTTTGAGATCACGCTGCCGTCGGGCTTGACCTCGCAGGGGTTGTTCATGCTGCAGGCGGTGCCGCCCTCGTTGCCGGTGTTGTTGATGCCGATGACGGCGCGGGTGTCCGCTGCGATGATCGGCGAGCCCGAGGTGCCACCGATGGTCTCGCAGCCCGGCTGCAGGAAGCGGATCGAATCGGTAAACGTCCAGGTGCCCTCTTGCAGCTTGCTGACAAAGCGGTCGATCGAGCACGAGTAGATCTTGCGCCAATACCCAGACACGATGCGGATCGAAGTGCCCGCGACCGGATGAGTGTCAGCGATGGTCAGCGGATCGACACGAAAGCGACTGGCAATCTGCGCGTAGGTCTGGCTCAGGCGATACAGCGCAAAGTCCGAGCCGGTCATCGTCGCGTACATGATCTCAGTGGCGCGCAGCGTGCCCAGCGATGAGCGGCCCGACGAAGCCAGCAGCGAAAAGGTACGGCTAGAGGTCGCGCCCACCACCGCATCGCCCGCCTTTACAAAGCCGCTTAGACAATGACCGTTGGTCAGTACCATCGCCTTGTCATCTGCCTTGGAAGTCGTAAAGCGGACCAGCGAGCCCGAGCAGTTCGACAGCGCCACGATCGACGTAAAGTCTACCGCGGCGGCGTCCAGCTCCTCGATGGAAGGGGCTTCGCGCAGCGACTCGTGCGGGTCAGAGACTTGGCCCACAGGCAGCGCCGAAGCTGGGGCCGCAGCCGCCAGAGTCAGAGCAACTGCCAAAGGGCTAACCAGGGCACTTAAACAACCGTAAGCGAGGGCAGAGAAGGAAGACTTGCGCGTCCGTTGCATGTGTATCGCTCCTTGGTGCAGGGGGGAATAAGCAGCCGCCGCAGTGTAGCGAGATCCAAGCGCGAAAAGGCAAGCGAGCAGCCGCATCAGGCCTGCAAAAAGTAGCGCGCACTTCTGACAGCAGGTGCCAAAAGTGCGGTTAGAAACAGCAGCGCAGCGACGAAAAATTAAGCCAAGAGCAAATGCGAAGCGAACCGCAGCTGCGGCCCGTTACGCAGTCTGAATTAGCTCGATCTTGTAGCCGCTGGGATCTTCAACAAAGGCGATGACGGTGGTGCCGTGCTTCATCGGACCGGGCTCACGCACGATCTTGCCGCCGCTGGCGCGAATGTTGTCGCAGGTCTTGTAGATGTCCTCGGTGCCGATGGCGATGTGGCCGTAGCCGGTGCCGATCTCGTAGTGCTCGGTGTCCCAGTTGTGGGTCAGCTCGATGACGGCGGTGTCGGATTCGTCGCCGTAGCCAACGAAGGCCAGCGTGAAGCGGCCCGACTCGTAGTCGCTGCGCCGCAAGAGCTTCATGCCCAGCACTTGCGTATAAAAGTGCAGGGATTTTTCCAGATTGCCGACTCGGAGCATGGTGTGAAGGATGCGCATGACCACTAGCTTACGCTGACCGTGCGCGCGGCCCCAAGAGCGTTGCGCCAGGATTGTGAATGCCTCGCTGCGGCCCGGCGCTGGCAGTATCGGATCTTCGGAACAATCGTTTGCGCTTCCAATGTTGTCCCGATGTTACAATCTTTGCCCGATGACACAGGACCTTGAGAAAGAAACCCGCGAGCGCGCGCAGAAGTACCGCTGCCAGGTCGCAGACTCCATTGGTGGGCTCATGGAGCTTTGGGGCTTTAAGCGGATCATGGGACGCATGTGGGCGCTTTTGTATCTGGCCGACCAGCCGCTGTCGGCAGCAGAGCTAGGTGAGGCGCTGCAAGTCTCGCCAGGCTCGATCTCGATGACGGTCAGCGAGCTTCTAAAGTGGGGCGTGGTGAAAAAGACCTGGGTGCCAGGCGACCGTCGCGACTACTACCTGCCAGAGACCTCGCTGTGGAAGATGGTGTCGCGGGTGTTTCGCGAGCGCGAGCTATTGGCCATCACCGATACCATCGACCAGCTGGCCAGCGCACAGAGTGGCATCGCCGAGCTGCAAGCGCCCTCGCCCTCTGGCGAGCCGGTGCCGCTGGAAGCACAGCAGCAGCTGCAACGACTGTCGGCACGCGTGCAGACCCTGCAGCGCTTAAGCGATGTTGGCCAGCTGCTGCTGCAGGAAGTGCTCAGCGGTCAGCGCATTGATCTGGCGGCCCTGCAGACCACGCTGATACAGCACGAGCCCAGCAGCGAGCCCGCTACAAAGTCCTAATAAGCCCCCGTTTTCCCGTCGAAACGACCCTTCCTTTTCCACTCAAGAAAACCTGATGAAAAAGCGTGCTCTATTTGCCTTGTTCGTTCTGATTGCGGCCTACCTAACGCTGTGGCCGGTGCCGATTGCGCCGGTGGCATGGCAGGCGGCGCGACCTCCGGGCTACGTCGGCGTGCATGCGGAAAATCAAAAGCTAAGCTCGCTGCAGCACATCTTTTTAAGTGGCGAAGTCGGCCCTGAGCACGTCGTCATCGGGCCCGATCAGAAGCTGTACACCACGGTCCAAAGCGGCCACATCCTGCGCATGAATCCCGATGGCAGCGACCTGCAAGTCTGGGCCGACACCCACGGTCGCGTGCTGGGCTTTGACTTTGACAGCGCCGGAAACTTGATTGCTGCCGATGCGATGCGCGGCCTGCTGGCGGTGGCTCCCGACCGCACCATCACCGTCCTTACGCAGCAGGTGCAGGGTCAGCCGATTGTCTACGCCGATGCCGTGGTCGTCGCCAAGTCGGGCCAGATTTATTTCACCGATGCCAGTACTCGCTTTCCCCCGCAGCGCTGGGGCGGCACCTTCGAAGCCAGCATCCTGGACATCTTGGAGCAGAGCGCCACCGGTCGCGTCCTCGCCTACGACCCCAGCACCAAGCAGACCCGCGTCGTGGCGCGCGGCCTCAGCTTTGCAAACGGCATCGCGCTTAGCCAAGATCAGCAGTCGCTGTTTGTGTGTGAGACCGGCAAGTATCGGGTGTGGAAGCTCTCGGTTTTGGCGCAGGATCTTGCGGTGACGGACGCGCCGCAAAACCGCGAGTTGCCACAGGCGCAGGTGCTGCTAGACAACCTGCCGGGCTATCCCGATAACCTGATGCGCGGACAGTCAGGCCGCATCTGGCTGGGCTTTGCCAAGCCGCGCAATGCCGTCATCGACAAGCTGTCGGGG
>JAGNNG010000089.1 GCA_017990795.1 Deltaproteobacteria bacterium | reverse complement strand
CTGCTTTACGCCAGACGCTTGCTGCGAAACAAAGATGAGAGCCAAGCGCTGCAATATTTCGATCAAGCAAAGACGGCAGCGACGGGGAAAAATGAATCGGTAGCCGCGGCTGCCGATTGGGAGGGCAAGCTGATTCGGCTTAAGCGAGTGCTACGAGAGGAGCCGCGCAAGACCGCCATCGAGCACCTGCAGCAACATCCTCGCGGACCATCTGCGGATACGGCGATGAATGCGCTATCGCGCTTAGGGCCAGCAGATGCGCCAAGCAAGCAGGCGATGGCGCGCTACGTCGATGCCCACTTGGAGTCAGGGCAAGAAGAGCAGCTAAACCTCGCGATCTACAGCTGCTTACGCGCAGCGGCCTTTGATGAAGCGGAGCGGGCTGCGCGCCGACTGATCTCGCTGGACGGCAACAACGTGCTGTACCTGGACACCATGGCCGAGGTGATGCATCTGCGTGGCGATCGAGACACCGCGCTCAAGCTGGAGGCTCAGGCGCTGGCAAGTACACCTCCAGGCACCAGCAATCAGGCACTGCGCTCGACGCTGGAAAAGAACCAAGCGCGATTTGCTCGTGGCAAGCGCGAGCTACCGGACGAGCTAAAGGGTGAACCCGACGAGCTCTTGCCCTGGGAAAAGGACTAGCTCCCTAGCAAGCAGCAGCCAGCGGTACCGCCGAGTGAATGGTGAGGCGATAGACGCTGTTCTCAGTCTCGACGTAGATCGTCTCGCTGTCGGGGTCCGTGAGCACACGTCGCACCGGCGTAGTCACCATGCGATGACCATTGGGGTCGCGAAAGATCACCATGCCGCGACCGACAACGGGGTAGCTCACCAGCAGGCCGTGGTAAACACGGCCAGCCGCACCCGAACCGGAGCTAGCTGCCCGATCGCGGCCCTGTTCTCGGATTTTGCGTGCCGTCACATTAACCATGGGCGACGGAGATAACCCCTCTTTCTGTGTATCTTAGCCCTATCGTGGACCTAATCCAGCGGTTTGTTCCATCTGCTAGTATCCGCCTTGGAAATGCGCGACGCTGACTTCGCTACAGACGGAGCTTGTACGCTGCAACTGGCAGCCAGCGCAGGCTAGTAGCCAGACCGCAAGGCCGACAGCAAACCCACTGGTAAGTGCAACACCGGCCCAACGCACGCGCCCAGAGGCTTTAAATGTCCAAGTCCTCAGCTTCCCTTGAGACGGAAATCCCAGCCGACCCCACCAGCCTGGAGGTCTTGGCCGAGCTCCCCTGGCTGCGACGATTTCCGCAGCGCAGTCCCACACTGCCACCAGCGACCCACACCAACGCCTATATCCTTGGCGAGCACGAGCTGGTCATCGTGGACCCGGGAACTCCATCTGTCGACGAAAACAACCGCCTGCTGGCGTATCTGCGCACGCTGTCACAAGACGCAGAGCGAGCGGGAAAACAGCTTCGTGTCATCGGTATTTTCTTGACGCATCACCATCGTGATCATGTCTCTGGCGCAGCGTATCTGCAGCGCGCGTTGCAAGTGCCTGTGTGGGCCCACCACCAGACCGCCGTGCGAGTGGAGGTGCTGCATCGGGAAGAAGATCTGCGCGTACATCGCATCATCGAAGACGGAGAAGTCCTGGAGCTCGGAGGCGCGCGATTTGAAGCGCTGCACACCCCTGGGCATGCTCCCGGCCACCTGTGCTTGTTTGATGCGCAGACCCGCGACCTGATCGCAGGCGACATGGCGGCCTCGGTGGGGACGATCCTGATCCATCCGGACGATGACGGCGATATGGGTCAGTACGTGCGCGAGCTGCAGCGCCTTTTGGACTTGCGGCCACAGCGGCTATGGCCCGCGCATGGCGCAGTCGTCAAGGATGCACCGTCGCTGCTACAGCGCTATCTAGACCACCGGCACTTGCGCGAACAAAAAGTCGTGGCCGCGCTCGGCCCGCAGCCACGCTCGCTGATGGAGCTTTTGCTGCAAGCGTATAACGACACGCCAGCAGCCCTACACGGCCTGGCAAGCGGCTCCCTCCGGGCGCATCTTTACAAGCTAAAAGACGAAGGCCGCGCTATCGAGACAGCGACGAACCTCTGGCACCTGAGCTAACCCCACTTTAGCCGCTAGCGACGGCGCGCCTTGCCTCCAGCTACTTTTGCTTACGCAGCCGACGCAGACCCACCAACACCAAAATCAGGATCGGCACAGGCAGCAGCTTGAGAGGCACGCGCGGTCGCTGCTGCGACTTTTGTGGAGCCAGCAGCTCGGAAAACTGGATGCTGATTGATCGATCGGTCAGTGAGGATCTCGGAGGTCCAAAGTGCTGAAAGATCAGCGGCTGGGCCCCCGACCCTGCTGGGGAAGTTGCCGTTGCTGATTGCGTCGATAGCACTCGCGTACCGGGTCCCTCTTCAATCCGCAGCTCGACTTCGCCCACACTCGCCGTCGGCAACTCCACGTGATCTTCATACTTCAGCACATACAAGGACGCGGCGCCCTCCGAGGTGCTTGGTACAGCGAGCGGAACGGAGCCGGACAGCTCCAGCGCAAACGCGGTCGGAGCCACTTTGGTATCGCTTAGCGTCAGCGCCGCGGGCTGCCACTTCACGGTAAGCGGCTGCGCATGCTCATGCAGCAGCACACCGCCGACGATGCGCTCGGCCAGACGCGACGCCAGCTGCTGCTGCTCCTGCGCATCTAGCAGGCCGTTGCCATCGCGATCCGCGCTCTGTCGCAGCGACAAAGCGGGCACGTCGCCAATCATCAGCGTATACAAGACTCGCAGCTGTCCGCCCCGCAGTAGCAGCAGCTTTCCGTAGCGATTCACCGTCGACAAAGCGAACTGAGGATGGGCGCTCGCGGAAGGCAACAGCAGCGCGCTGCAAGCCACAAATCCGAGCAAAACAACGGCATACAACCCGGCACGAGCACGCTGGCACACGCTGCCAAAACGACCGGTGTTGTTGTTCTCGATGCGACTGCGCATTCTCGTCGCGTACCACGGCGCGAGGGCAACGCGCAATCAAGCCAGGCCGGCCTCGGAACTTACGACCCAAAAAGCTCACGACGCACTGCGTCGCGAAGGAGGCTTGACGATGCTTTCGACGGGTTGTAACGATGCGACGATTGTGAGCCAAGCTGCTCAGTGAAGCGATGTCGACGGGCTCCCCCTCGACGCGCCATTCCGACTACGGCGAAGGAGATCCCCAACTATGTTTTTTTCTCTGAAACACTCCGGTCTTGTGATTCCTGTGCTGAGCCTGTCCGGGCTGCTGGCAGCATCGCTCGGTGCCATCTCATGTGGCGGCGACGACGGCGCGATGATGATGAACGAGATGATGCCCCCGGTCATGCCCAAGACCAATCCGTTCGCGTCGGTGCCAGAGTGCATGGGCACCAATGTCGAGCTGAAAAAAGGCTCTCGCAGCATGGTCATCGCCGAGCTGGAGATCGCGCCCGCAAACCAAGGCTTCGACCTCGACAAAGATGGCAAGATCGACAACAAGCTGGGCGCCGTCTCGTCGCTGGCCAACTCGGAGCTGGAGGCCACGTTTAAAGAGAAGCATGACGTGGTCATCCCGATTGAGTTCTTTGGCGGCACCTCGGGCGACTCGGCTTGTACAAAGTTTGCGCTGTACCTGGGCCAGTTCAACCAGGACCGCGACAAGGACAAGGCCGACACCACCTGGGAGGCGGACAAGGACGCCGCCAAGGGCGACTGCAATGACCAAGATGCCAAGGTCTTCCCCGGCGCGACCGAGGATCTGACCAACCGCATGGACGACGACTGCGACGGCTTTGCGGACAATGCAGTGAAGAAGAAAGCCTCGACGGACACCATGGACAAAGACGGTGATGGCGTCAGCATCGCCGATGGTGACTGTGACGACCGCGCGAACTCGCCGATGGTGCCGACAGGAACCGAGATGGTGCCGCTCGCCAAGCTGCGCCACCCCGCCAAGATGTCGATGAGCATCGCGGCTGGCGAAGAGCGCTGCGACGGAATTGACTACAACTGCGACGGGATTCCCGACAACTCTGCCAGCTGTGATCCGTTCGGTGATGCGAATGTGAAGCTGGATATCCAAAAGCTATCGCTAGATGCGCAGCAGCAACCGCTACTGGCGTTTAAGAGCGGCAACGTAAAGGCTAACAAGCTGTCAGCAGGTCCGTCGCTGTTCCGCGTCTCGGTGCCGCTGGTGAAAGACGCCGACTTGCAGCTAGAGTTGTCCGGCACCCGCGTCGAAGGAACCTTCCGCCAAGTTGGCATGGTGACCTACTTGGACAAGGCGATGCTGGGTGGTGTGCTGCAGGCCGTCAGCCTAGCCCGTCTGGACAAGCTAAACATCAAGGGTTTCCTGACGCCGCCGCAGTCGCTGTTTGACGCCATCTGGGCCAACGGTGCGCTCGCCACGGTGCTGGGTCTAAAGCGCGATGCAGACGGCCATGCGCTGCCAGACATGGATGTCGACGGCGATGGCATCGAGACGTTCTGGGCCTCGGACCCAAACAAGATGCCTGCGCTGGTCGACACCTGCCGCGATGGAGACGGTACAATCATCGTCAATGGCGACACCAAAGTCCCCAACGACGACCCGATGAAGCGCTGCGTATTTGCCAAGGACAGCAAGGGCAACTTCCGCTTTGTGGATGGCGTCTCGGCAGCGCTGAAATTCCGCGCAGTCCCGGCGCAGCTGGGCGGGATCGTCGATACGCTAGGAAAGTAGTCGCTCCAGCTGCAGCCCTGGCGGAAACTCCCACGGCTGCAGCAACCAATAGCTCACTTGCATGCAAGCGAAGGAACGTTATGGCTCAGCACAACATAGTCGCGCACATCACTGGAACACTGTGGAAGCTCACAACCAAAGTAGGTGATGAAGTTGCCGAGGGCGATACGGTCGCCATCCTAGAGTCGATGAAGATGGAGATGCCGGTGGAAGCAGACCGCCCCGGTCGAGTGGTTGCGATCAGCGCCCAAGAAGGCGCGCCGGTCATGGAAGGCCAAACCTTGGTCACCATCGACGAGACGTAACCAAGAACCAGCAAGCTCGCGCTGAGTCGACGCTGGAAACAACAGCGTCGACTCTATCTTGTGAAAATGGGAGCTGGCTTCGTTCTACTTTCCTGCGGAATCTGCAGACCCGTCTGCATCACCGTCGCCAGACTTCGTATCAGCCTTGCTTCCCGACTGCGGCAGCGCCTTGGTCTCCGAGGCTTTTGCTGCGGCTGGGAGTAGACCCATCTTGGCTTTTAGCTCTGCCAGCGCCAGATCGCCGGGCGTCTTTTTCGCTTCCAGCGCCTTGAAGCGCTGCTGCAGCGAGTCACCTTCCAAGTCGCCGATCACTTCCGTATTGGCCTCGGCTTCAGCTTCAATCGCCTCTATCTTTTCGGCCATTCGATCGAACGTATCGAACGCAGAAGTATCTGACAGACCTGCCATCGTGGATTGAATGGTCTTCTGCGCTTCAGCGCGCTTCTGACGGGCGACCAGGATGTTGCGCTTCCGCTTCGCCTCTTCAATCTTGTTGTTCAGAATCCGCAGCTGGCCTTTGAGCTTGTCGACAGCGTCCTTTTGATGGACCCACTGCTGCTCAAACTGAGTCGACAGGTCCTCGTGCTCCTTAGCTCGGCCCAGCGCTTCTTTGGCCAGCTCGTCGTCGCCAGCTTGCACGGCCAGCATGGCCTTGCGTTCCCACTCTTTGCCCTGAGCAACCTGCTCATCCCACTGCTTCTTCAGCCGCTTCTCGTCTCCGATTGCGACTGCGACCTGCTTTTTGGCCTCGACAAGCTGAGTCTTCATGTCGACGAGGACCTGGTTGAGCATCTTCTCGGGGTCCTCGGCCTTGGAGATCAGATCGTTCAGGTTCGACTTGATCAGCGCCCCTAGACGAGAAAACAGCCCCATAACTTATCCTTGTGTTCGAGTTGAGCAGTCATCCAAGTAGCAGAGACTAGCGATTGGTGCCTGGTTCTTGGTAGCGAACCAGGCGGCTATGATGGGAAGCGACCGCCAATGTGATGTCATCGATGGTCGCGGCGAATTCGTTATAGTCCAGGTTCTCGATCTGCAGCGCATCGGAGATTACGACTGCATCCCCCTCGATCCCGTACGCGCCGTGCATCATCTCGGTGGCGTTTAGCTCGAGCAAGGTCCGAAACAGCTCTTCACGATTATGGCGGGGAATATCTAGCACCCGCACCCGAAAGACCAGCACAGGACCCGCCAAGGTGACGATGATGGTGTCCACGCCATCGAGGCCTGACAGCAGCCAGGTGCCTTCCCGAAGCTCCTCGTGGCGAATTTCCATCTTCAGCAGGTACGACTGGATGTCTTCAACACTCTTGGCCATACACCCTCTCAGCGCGTCGTCTCAGGGTAGTTCAAGGGTCTTCAGCTTGGCAAGCGGCGGCGACGGTCACACCGTCTTAGCGCAGGGCCTAAACGCACGCCTGCAAGTGGCTAGGTCACTGGCATCTCAACAGCTGGCGCAGCTTTGGGAGGAATCGGTCGAACGCCAGGCTTTGTTCCTGCTGGCTTGGCTGGAACGACCGGCTTGGCCGTGCCTGCAGCTGGCGGTTTGACTGTCGATGCCGACGAGGCTGGAGCTGTCGGTGCCGCTACCGGGTGTCCGGCTGGCATCCCCGTCGTCGGATGTCCGGCTGGTAGCTCAGTCGGCGGGTGACCAGCTGGCATCCCCATGGCGGAGTGTCCTGGAGGCATCTGCCCCATCCCACCGCCCAAGTTGGCCGGGGACGGAGCGCCTGCCGCAGTCGTGCGCACGGTATTGATGACGACGTCAACATTGCTTGATGGAACATCCACTGCAGCAGTGACGCCTTCCACGTCGCCCGGCATCTTGGTCATGGCGTCACCGTCTTGGTCCACCCGTGCCGTCAAGACAACCTTGCCTCTTAGCGACATGCCCGAGATCATCACGTCGCTGTCCGACATCTCAAACGCCATCGGCCAGGCACCTGCAGTCAGCCGCTTGGCAGCCAGCACCGGCCCCGGTCCGCCACCGGGTACAAAGCTGCGTGCAACCAGAAAAATAACGGCGCCGGGCTGTACCTTGTCTTTGACGCTGTCGGCGACCTGCAGCGAGCCGCGTAGGACCCCCGAAGTGCCAGCAGCCGCAGGCTCGGGCCCCTCAGAGCG
The DNA here is from genome assembly GCA_017990795.1 of Deltaproteobacteria bacterium. Taxonomy (GTDB): domain Bacteria; phylum Myxococcota_A; class Polyangia; order Palsa-1104; family JAEUJZ01; genus JAGNNG01. The sequence goes on along the minus strand of JAGNNG010000089.1, from coordinate 47 downwards.
TCCATGCAGCGCAGATGGGTGGTCCATCGGCATCGCAGGTGCAGCGC
>JAGNNG010000087.1:1669-7278 GCA_017990795.1 Deltaproteobacteria bacterium | reverse complement strand
CAGCTCTATCTGCTTAGCCGCATCCTGGAAAGTCCGGGTCCCGCGTCGCTGGCCGTGGTTGAGCTTGTGCGCTGGTTTACCCTCGGCCAGCCCGGCTGGCACATGCTGCCCGAGCGCTCGCAGCGCGAAGCCGTGGTGATGCTTGAGCACTTCCTGCTGCTGCATCTGCCGCATCTTTCGCGCGACGAACCTCGGGCGACACCGACGGGGCCGCTGCCACTGCTGACGCTAAAGCAGCTGCAGGGACAGATGCCCATCGAGGCCATTCCGGGCGCGGTCTTTGAGCCCGAGACCAAGCTGCAGTTGGCGCGCACAGTGCTGGCCGAGCTGGTTGAGGTGTATCTTGGCGCCCCGAGGCTGGTGCGGCACCAGATCGACCGCATCTCGCGCCGACTCTTTGAGCAGTACTGGCAAAAGTCTGCGCATGGCTCGCTGGCGCATCTGGGGCCGCCGCCAATGGGCTTGCTTGCCGACGGTGATGGTGACGACTCTGGCGATTCGGATCAGCCACCGCCAGAGCTAAAGAAGCTGCTCACGGTGCGCAGTTTGCGGGCGCGTGATTATGCCGCCAGCCTCGCCAGCGAAGCAGAGACGCGGCTGTGTCACATCGAGAGCCTACCCGAGTCCGAGCGTCCCAAGCTCGACGAGGGCCATGAGGTCGTGCTGCGCGTGCTGCGCGCCATTGGCTTGGTAGAAGAGCTACGCCTCGACCGCTTCTCGATGGAGCTAGAGCGACTTGACCTGGGCATCACAGCGCTAGATCCGCTAGAGCTGCACGGCGACGAGGTTCTGGCGCCGCAGTGGCAGTGGTCCCGACATAGCTGGCTGGTCGGTCTGGGTCGTCGTGGGGCGCTGCGCGTCGAGCCGCTAGAGCCGCCCCCGATTCCCTCGGTGGAGAAGATCGCCGACCCCTCTGGGCTGACCAGTGGCGAGGCTCTATTGAACGGGGCCAGCGCGCATGCCGTTGGGCCGGACTGGCCGTGGCAGGCTGCCGGGGCGAGCACCCGCGCCGAGCTACCGATCGGTGGCCTGGTCCGCTTTGTCAAAGTGCGTCGGCTGTGGCCCGTCGGTGACACCCTACAACCTGCCGTGCTGGTCGGGGTGGATGAGGCGGGTGACACGCTGCTGCTGCTGTACTCGTTTGGTCCGGGCGGCAAGGTGATCCTGCGCAGTCAGGCGTACTGCGGAGGAGCCGGGGCAGAGCCGATCGGCTACGACCTCCACTTGGACAGCGACAACGACGCATCGTCAGAGTCGGCCCGGAAAGCGACCGGTCTGCGGGAGACGGTTTTGCTTCGTGTGCCGGGTCTTGGCGAGCGCAGTCGTCCGACGGTAATTGCAGTGGATGCACCGAACGGAGTGCTGCGACTGCGTGCGCATGTGCTGCCTGCAGAGCTGCTGGTTGTGGCCTCTAATGCGGCTGGCTCGCTGCATGTGACCTCGGCGCGAGCGACGTTGCGCCGGCCTGGGCAGAAGCCGCTTTCGGTGCCTGCGCCGACGGGGGCTGTCTGTGCGGCGCTTAGCGATTCGGGCGAACTGCTGGCTGTGGGCACCAGTACCGGTCAGGTCCAGATCCTGATGGTCGAGGGTGAATCGCTGCGGCTCACCGGTCAGCACCTGTTTGCCAAAGGCATCGCCGCGCTGTGCTTTTTGCCAGAGGGCTCATTTGGGGTGCCGTGCCTAGCGATTGGGACCGAAGACGAGCAGATTCACGTCGTCGCTGCTGACTTTAAGCGCGATGGTCAAGAGCTGGTGCGGCTGGCCGCTGGTGGCACTCCGCAGCGCATGCTGTGTCGGCCACTGAGCGACGGTGGCTATCGTCTTCTGGTGCTGCTCCAAGGCGGCGTGCTGACCAGCTGGGAAGCCCATCCGCAAGACGGCCATCTGCAGACCATCGACCGACTGCTAGAGCTGGCGGCGCGGGCTGCAGGTTCTCGCGCCAACGTGCTGCGGGCTGCGCTTCGAGGCCAGGGGCCGCACATTCGGGCGGTTGCGCTGCGCGAGATCCTGCGCAGTGCCCGCGAAGGTCGCATTGCTGGCTCGATCTTGACCAACAGCGGCGTCGGCAGCAGTGACCCCAAGTCGTTGTCTCGGGCGACCGCGCGCACGCCGATGCAGACGGCTACTCCGGGCAGCTCCATCAGCGTCAGTCGGGCGGCTCCCGAGCGTGGCACGCCCGCCGTCGCCAGCGTGCTGCACTTGGCCAAGCTGCTGCTGTCCACCGAGACGCTGCCCCTCGTCGATCCCAACAAGCCGTTGCGTAGTGAGCTGTTCGATGTCTCGCTGTGGCCACTACCGAGGCCGCCTCGTCACCGCATCCTGATCATGCAGATGTTTGATGCGCTGGTGCCGATTGCGCTAGGCGGGCAGGGCAGCGGCGCTGACCAGCAGCAGTCGCGGCACGCGCGTGAGCTACTAAGCAAGCTGGTCCACGTCTGCGACGAGCCACTGAGCATTCGCGGTGATCTGCTGCAGTGCGTAGAAGCGCACGTGCGCCCCGAGCACATCGAGGAACTGCTGACCTGGCTGCCGGGCCTGATCCTGCACGATACCCGCTCGGCAACGTGGCCATTTGCCATCGATAGCGTTGCGGCGCTGTTCCTGCGCCATCTGCAGCGCCTGGATCGCAGCAAGCTGTTTGATCAAGCGGAGCCGGTGTTTTTCCGCAACGTAGTCGCTGTTTTAGAAGCGGTGTCACCGACGCAGCCAAGTCGATTTTTATTGACAAACATGGCGCTTTTGCTGCGGTCAGCCTTGTCGTGGGAACGACCGTTTTTGGCGGGCGACCTGGGGCGGGTGCGCTTGTACATGCCGCACGCCGTCATCGAAGCGATGTGCCAGCCGGAGATCCTGCCAGATTTGGAGTCGCGTACATTTCTGGCCGGGGTGTCGCGGCGCTGGGGACCACGGCTGCCGACGCTGGTTGCCGAAGACAACGACGACGTGATGAGCAGCCTGTCAGGCGGTCGCGTGGGCGAGGTCGATTGGCTATTCGAGGTCGCAATCGAGAACGGCTTCGACCAGATGTATTACGAGCGGCTGGCGGATGAGCTGACGCGCTGCTCTCTGACCGTGACCAGCGACGGGATACATCCGGATTCGTGGGCCCTGGCCGAGATGGTGCAGGGCGTCCTGCGACTGTTTGATGTCACGACGCTGACTGAGCTTCAGGCGTCGCTGCAGCCAGCGGTGGTCGACAAGGTTCTGTTGACCATGCGAACCCAGCGCAGCCTGCGCGAGCAGCACCCGTCCTATCGCTATCGCGACGAAGCCTGGGCCTTTATTGACGAGCCGCTGTACTTGCAAGAGCTGGGGTTGCTGTCGCAGGCGCTGCAGGACCTGGATCGCAAGACCAACAAGGCGCAGGTCGCGCACAGCCTCGACGAGCTGGCTGCGCAGCTAGAGGAGCGTCGCAACTCGCTGCGCATGAAGCTCTTGGAGCGGCTGAGCAGTGCCTCACCGCTGGGCTATGCCGGGGCGTTCGTGTCGCGGATGCTGGTGGTGCGTCCGACTGCGACGGCGGTGGCGCTGCTAACGGTCTGGTGGCAGGTGCTGGTCGAGGAAGCGACGCGTTTGCGGACCGAGCCGGACTTCGATGTGCGCCTGGTGTCGGATCTGGGTGTCAGCGAAGGCAAGCGCGTGCTGCGTTATGCGGTGCTGCTGGCGGCGGATGCGGCGCGGACGGCGCACGGTGTGGTGCTGACGGTGCGCTCGGTGGAACCCAAAGAGGTGCGAGCGCGCGCGCTTGATCAAGAGCCGGTCGACTTAGAGCCAGGGCAAGAGCTGGGACTGGTGGTGGAGTGTCCAGCGGCGATGGCAGCCGACGGTGTGCGCTATCGGATCGAGATCGAGCTATCTCACGACGGTGACAAGCGCACCGAGCGGGTGGTTGAGGGGCAGTTTCGGCGGGAAGCGCGGCAGCTGGCGCGGGCACTATTTGACAGCATCTCAGAGCGACTTCCGACGCTGTTTCAGGCGCGCAAAGAGCAGCTGGTCGATCTGCTCCGGCCTCAGCAGGCGTCGGTAGCGCTGGTAACTGCTTTTCCGGCGCATGCGTATGAGTTGCTGGCCGAGACGGTGGGCCTGGACTGGCCTGAGCGCCCCATCGATACCCTGGACCTGTGGCGGGTCGTCAATGTCGCGGCGCGGTCGGCGGGGCCGGGCTCGGGAGGCGCGGCGGCAAGTACACAGCGGACGACGCATCCGACGCTGCGCGATCTCATTCAGCAGCTGGGCGCGCGGGTGGGGACGGCGCTCGGGATCTCAAACTCGGAGCGTCTGGACACCGGTGAGGCGCTGATTCGCGCCATTGTCGAAGCCCCAGCGCCGACGCAAGGTACGGCGACGCGCGGCCTCATCATCTTGGGTCTGCCCGAGCTGGCCGAAAAAGCGCGCCTGGATGAAACCGAGCAGCGACAGCTGCTATCGCTGGGCGCGCGCATTGCGCTGGCGTATCGCGGGCGCTCGCTGGTGTTGCTCTCGCCGCAGGCGGCGGCTCTGTCGCTGGTGTTGCCGCCTACGCCTCTGCCGCAAGGAGCTGCCGGTAGCTTGGTACCTGGCGAGGCGGCCCCGCGGGCGCTGGAAATCTTGGATCTGGATCATGTAGCAGACCCGTACAGCACCCACCGCACCGACGAGCGCATGCGCAATGAGCTGGAGCAAGCGCTGGTCAGCCTGCTGATTGTGCGCGAGGTGCCGACTAGCTCGGCGCAGAGCGGGCCGGGTGGGAATGGCGCGGCCCCGATGGCTCCGGGCGTTGCGCCACCGACGGTGATGCAGTCTGCAGTGCGGGTGCTGATGGATGTGACCGGCACCGATCTGCGGCTTGTCGCAGAGTGTCTGCCGGTGATCGAGCAGGTCCTGCGTGAGCGCACCCGCGTCGTGCTGTCGATAAGTGCCTTTGAGTCGCGGGTCGGAACCTATTTGTCGTCGGTGTGGAGCGCTCTACCGCTGGCACATCGGCTGTATCTAGCGGCGCTGTGCAGCGACTCGGTGGACCTGGACGTGGTGGACCTGCGACCGGGGATGGTGGTGGATGCGCCGGTGTATTCGATCTCGGGGAAAGATCGGCTGCCGACCAGCAAGGTGATTGCCTCGGCGGGCGTGCGTGTGGACCAGCGCACCATCGACGATCTGAACAAGGTGATGTGGCTGAAAAAAGTGCGGCTGCGCGGCAGCTTGCACGACAGTCGCACCGTGCTGTGGACGTATCTGAAGCAGCCCCGGCCCAAGCCGCGTCGCGTCGGTGTAACCGAGGAGTCCACCAAGCTGACCAGTGAGCGCTGGCTGGATGCAACGGTGACCGACCTGAAGCGGCTGGGACTTGTGCGCGTGCTCAAGCTGGGCGGCGATCGACAGTACTGGGCGTTTACCAGCTCGGCGGTGCGTGAGTGGCTGCGGTCGCTGCTGGGCGTCTCGGAGGGCGAGGCGGGGCTGTCGAGTACCATCGACGGGCGCAACCTGGTGCGACAGCTGCCGCTGTGGGATGCAGCGGCGGTGGATCGGACGCTGGGCGGTAGCTCGGTGCATCTGCGCACGGTACTCGGCTGGAACCGGCCCGGCGTGCAGAGTCCGCAGGGTCGCTGGCAGGAGTTTTTGGACCTGTCGCG
>JAGNNG010000087.1:0-1569 GCA_017990795.1 Deltaproteobacteria bacterium | reverse complement strand
TGGCCAACCAAGAGCTGATCGAAGAGATGTTCTACGGTCGGCGGGCGCTGCTGGAAGAGATTCGCGGCCAGCGGCAGGAGAACTTCCTGATCGTGGGGCCGCGCAAGATTGGCAAGACGTCGCTGCTTCAGCGCGTGCGCTTCGAGCTAGAGCAGCAAGGCTATCGCGTCATCCCGCGCGGCATGGACTACACCACCGCACCGACGAGTCGCGAGCTGCTAAAAGCGATGATTCTGGAGCTATACGAGGACCTGGACCCGAGCAAAGCGACCGTGGATTTTGCGCTGGGTGAGCCGCTGCCGCCGCTGCGCTCGGTGATTAGCGAGTGGACGCAGCGGCATCCCGACCGCAGCATCGCGATCGTGCTGGATGAAATCGACACCATCCTGCGCACCGAGCGCCGGGCCTATCTGCTTGGTGAGTGGCGTGAGGCGTCGGCACTCGGGCAGGCGCTGGCGACGCTGCTGCCGCCGGGAAGCTCGCTGGTGACCAAGGCTCAGGTGGCGGGGCTGCGCAGTGCGCTGCATCAGACCGGCTTTCCCAAAGATGTCATCGAAGGTGTCATCGAAGGAATTCAGCTGCCGCCAGAGCATCGTCGTCAGTCGCCGCTGCTGGAAGAGCTGCGCTCAGCGTCGGCGCTGGTGCTAAAAGGTGGCGCGGTCTGTCGCGTGATCTTGGCGGGTCATGCCGAACTGGTCGAGGCGCGCTGGGATCTGTTCGGGCCGCTGCTAAACTTTGCCAAGCTGCGCATGCTGGGACCGCTGGACGAGACCAGTGCGGAGCGTATGGTGCGCGAGCCGTTTACTCGCTTGGGTCTGCGCTTTGAGTCGGCAGCGATTGAGCAGCAGCTTCTCGAAAAGACGTTCCGGGTGCCGGCGTGGATTCAGCACTGCGGCGCGCTCATCATTCAAAGCATCGACGAGCGACTGCGCAGCTCGCGTCGAGAGGAACAGAAGATTGCCGAGCGCGATGTGGTGCTGGCGCTAGAGCGCGTTCACGCCGAGGAGCGCGCGGCGCTGCAGAGCGAAAATGGCCTGTATATGCTCGGTCCGGAGTGCAGCTTCGTGCTGCTGAGCATGGTCGATGAGCCGTGGTTTACCGTCGACACGGCGGTGGACTATCTGCACGTCTTTTATCAGACGCTGGATGTCAAAGACCGGCAGAAAATTGCGCGTCGCGACGAGGACTACTTTGCCGCCATGTCGCATGAGGTCGTGCGTCGCATCATTCGCGATCTGACCAACACCTTCTACCTGACCAGCGACGAAGCTGAGTACCTGACGACAGAGGGCAAGCCGAGCTATTCGTCGCCGGGGTTTGTGGTGACTGGAATGATTAGCTCGGCGACGACTCCGACGGGAAATCGGACTGCAGTTCCGGCAGGGTCTGCGGGGGCGCTGATGCGTCCGCAAGATCGCGACCGGCTGCGGCGTAGCTACAAAGTCAGTCGCGCGATGGTCAGCACCATCTTTCACGACGAGCTAAACCTACCCAAGCGCATCGAGCTAGCGAGGCGGGCGATGCGCTTGTGGCAAGACGGTCGGGGCGTGTGGGCGCGCACGGCGGGTC
>JAGNNG010000088.1 GCA_017990795.1 Deltaproteobacteria bacterium | reverse complement strand
TCGAGCTGAAGCTGCGACTGCACGTACAGACTCAGCGCATCGAAGCCCTTGCGGCCATCAACAGGAGTCGTCGCGACAAACAGCCGCACCGAAGGAGGGAGCGTCACCATGTCGGAAAGAGGAGCTCTAGCTCAAGCGTCTCGACCGATTCCGGAGACTCACGAGCAGGGCGGCAGAAGCGAACTTTGAGGCCCAGGGGCCGGGCGTTGGGGGACGGTGTGGCCACTGAGAGCGGCGATGGTGAATGCGCAACTATCGGCGCTGGCGGCGAGCACTCGGATTCCGCGCGCGTCGGCTGAACTGTCAGCTGCACAAACTGCGGCGGCAGCTCGGTCGGTGGCTGAGCTGCGCGCGGGTTTGCTTCCTTTGGCTTCGACTCTTTGCGTCTTGCCGCGACGTCCAGCGCCTTGGGCTGCGCGTTCTTTTTCCGTAGTTGCTGACGCCGCGAATACAGCCGTGCTGCGCCAACATGGGTCCGTTTGGCGAACTCGCGCACCGTCAGCCCGCTGCGCTCAAGCGCAGACAAAATCAGCTCGGCCTCCTCTTCACTCCACCACGCCGACGCCAGCGCCGCTTGCAACCTCGGATTCTTTAGCTCTTGTTCCAGTGTCTCGATAGGCATGACAACCTCCGAGAGCAAATCTGAAGCGGGCGGTTACTTGGCGATAGATGAGGGGGCTGCTGCTTACGCTGCTTCACTCAAGGCGAAAGCATACGCCAACGATGGATCCCTCGTGACTCTGTACTTGGAGCGAGGACGAAGCATTGAGTGCTTGGCTTTTTGCTCTTCGCGCGGAAAAAAACACCGTTGTTGTCCGCGGATGATCGCTTGCTCGCCGTCGAGAGAGCAACGCTGCTGCATCGACATTCGAGTCACGGCATTGAGTTAGCAGCCAACTATACGACCAGAACGGATACGGACCTCTGCGTTCACATCGACAACAAGGTGGCAGAGACGATCCTAATCAGCGTCGGCAGTAGCAAACGGGGAAGTGCTACGGTACTGCAACGTTGGGCGAGGTACTTGGCGAGGTACTTGGCGAGGTCTTTGCCGTCTCGGCTGGGTTACTTGCAGCAGGCTTGGGAGCCGCCACAGAGCCTGGAGCCACTGGAACCGAAACCGCCTTTTCAGGTGGTGCTGTAGGCGTAGGCGCCTCTGCAGGCGAATTGCTCACAGGCTTACCAGTCTCGGGAGTCTCGCTGCCGCTAGGTGGTGGGGCTGCAGCCGGCGCAGACAGATCCGGCGGAGTCGCTGGCGTTTCAGTGGGTACGGCGGTGCTGGGTACTTCTGAACCAGCCTTGTCGCGAATCTTACGCTTGCCCTTGGGCCGCTTCGGCTTGCCAGCAAGATTCGCGTCTGGATCTCCAGCTGTGCCATTGGATCCGGCTGGCTCCGGCGTCTCCGCCAGGTTGGGCCCAAGATCGGCAGGTGCTGCTGATGCCGCATCGCGAGCAGCTAGGACGCCCTGGTCGAAGACAGGCCCCATGTCGGCAACCTGACCGCCATCTGCGACAGCTCGCAGCAAGCCTGCGTCCTGCGATACCGCTGCGTCTACCATTACGCGCAGCGCCACTTCACAGGGCTGACCGAGGATCGCGCGCAAGGGCACTACTGCCGTCTGAGCAACACCATCTTTTGCCAACCAGACCCGGTGATCGCCAACCGGCAGATCGGCTTCAACCCCTGCAGCCTGCGAACCACCAATCCGTCGATCATCCACCATCACCGACAAGCCGGCTGGCTCCGTCGTCAGATGACAACGAACTACGGCGGGAACTTGGTCTATACGCGGTGGGCGTTTGGGGTATAGGACCATCACCACCACCAAACAGGTCACCAATAGCGCCAGGACCGCAGCCATCGATAGGAGCGTCACCGGCGAGAAAAACTTTCCCGTGTTGGCCGAGGCTGGCCCGGTCTCGCGCCCGGGACTCACGGCTCCTGTTAGGTTGTACTCTGCAGGCCAGCTACGACGCTCTGGTAGGCGATCACCCTCTAGCGTCATCACTCGATAAGCGACCAAGTCCTCTGCTGCTGGCGCGACCAGGCCTTCGCCCATCGCTTGCGCCACAATCACCGTGATGTTGTCGGGGCCCCCGCCGGCCCGAGCCATGTCGATGAGCTTGTGAACAGCGGCCTCAATATCGTCGAAACTAGTCAGAACCTCTTGGATTTCCTCGTCGCTGACTACTCCAACTAAGCCGTCAGAGCAAAGGAGCATCCGATCGCCACGACGCAGGGTCTCGGTCGACAGGACCACCTCGATGTCTTCCTGGACGCCCAGCGCCTGCAAGATGACATTGGAGTGCTCAAACAGCTTGGCCTGCTCCGGCGTAATCTGACCGCTATCGAGCAGCTGATTGACCAGCGACTGATCATGCGTGATCTGGGTCAGCTTGCCCTGTCGACACAAATACGCGCGACTATCGCCAACCTGAGCCACGACAACCTGATCGCGCAGCAAAATCAGCGCGGTAAGCGTCGTCCCCATTCCGGTCTTGGTGATGTCGATGCTGGCCGCATCGTAAATCTCTTGGTTGGCGCGAACGGTGGCATCGCGCAGGCGACGTGCTACGGCCTGCAGCTCAAGTTTTGCAGGGGCGGTTCCGGGTGACTTGAGCGCCGTGGCGGCAACAGGCGTTCTCTCCCCCGTGGTTGCACTATCAGGATCGGCTCCCGCCGCAGCCGGGGCCGCATCACCTTCCGGCGAGGACGAGGCTGAAATCGTGGCTACTGTCGCAGGCCCAGCAGCAGGCGCAACCACCGGGGCTGGGGCTGGAGTAACAGCCACGGCAGCAGGAACACCGACAGGCTCCCCAAGGGCGGGATCGTGCTGCGGTAGGAGCTGCCTGCGCATGGACTCGACGGCCATGTGCGATGCGACTTCACCAGCAGCCGCGCCACCCATGCCATCGCACACCACCAACATTGCGCCGCGCTCGCCGAGGTCATACTCGCGCTGGTGCAGAAAATCTGTCTCGCCGCTATCTAGGTCGACGATGAGGAAGTTGTCCTCGTTGTGCTCACGCACAAGTCCAACGTCGGTAGCTCCAACGATGCGGACACGGATATGGTCAGCCTGCTGCATCATCGTGCTCTAGGTCTCAAACCGCAGCACTTGGTCCCCGACGCGCAGCACATCGCTTGGCTGGACATCACGATCCCCCCGTAGCCGCACATAGGTTCCGTTGGATGAATGCTGATCTTCCAGGCGCACCCGCGCGCCAAGCCGAGACAGCAGCGCATGTCGACGAGACATAAACTCGTCGTCGGGAAAAACGATGTCGCCTTCTTCTCGACCGAGCAGGATCTCAGCGCGGCTCAGGTGCCACACATCGCGCACCACTGCAGCCGTCGTCAGCTGTCGCAGCCGTCCCCACGACTCTCGCGGCGTGGTGCCAAACATGCGCACCCCATGCTCGACGATAGGCGCAAGGTCTCGCTCATCGCTGCCTAGCATTTCGAATCGGATCAGCTCGCGACCAATATAAAACACGTCCCCCGACTGTAACTCATACGGCTCGCGAATTTGCACAAAGACGCCGTTTACGTTGTCCAGCGGACGCACACGGACACCGCCCGCATGTGCCAAAAAACGAACATGGCGCGGGGCCAAGAACGGATCATCGGGGAAGGCCTTGCTGGTCGCAGAGCGGCCAATATCAAAAGTCTCTCCCGAGAGAGTTATCGACTCACCATCGGAGCCATCCCGCTTTAGAACGATCAAGCGGCCTTTTAGCACCCCACCGCTGGGTCGCACCGCCACCGGCCTAGCCGTTGCCTCTTGCACCGCTGGTACGCCGCCTGCCGCCGCACTTCCAGCGGAGCGATACGACGGTGGTGGTAGCTCCGTACTTGGAACCTCGGGCCGCGCTGCGCGCACTGGTCCGGCGCCACCGCCAAGCGATCGCGACGAGCCCTCACCGATTCGTCCGCCACAGTGCTGGCAAAAGGAAAACCCGGCTGGCGTCAGCTGACCACACTGCGCACAGTTGACCCGCCCGGCACCTGCGCCTGCACTGCCACGCAACACCCCGAGGTTGGCCCCACAGGCTCGGCAGAAGTTGGCATTTGCCGCATTTGCGACCCCGCAGGATTCGCAGGCAGGCCCATCGTTGCCCTCGAGATCCCCAGCAGGCTTACTGCTCGCAGGCTTAGGTGGCTCAGGCGAACGCAGCCTGGAGACCTCGCCGGCAGCAGCGGAAGAAGGTGGACTATTAGCCGTCGCAATAGCCCCGACGCCGTCGACGGGTCTGCCGCAGTCCTGGCAGAATCGCGCACCATCACGGTTCACTTTTCCGCAGTTTTTACACCGTGCCATCGCGGGGTGCCCTAGATTCCTCTCCTTATATTTATAACTGAACAGTGACGGCGAGAGCCAAGCTCAAAGTACGGAGGCTGGCTCACAGAGCCCCCGGCAGCATCTGTCGCAGCGCAAAATTCACAGGGTTTACACGGACTTCCCTGGTGCGATAAAACGTGAGCTCGACTGCACCTATGATGCGTTTCTCCTCCCTACTTAGGCGGCTTGTGTTGGCTCCGAGATTCCTTGCTTCTCCCCCGTTGTCGACGGCAAATCCAGCCGACCAAATGCCATGTAGATCGCGAGGCTATGCACCCAATGCCCGCCCGATGTCCAAGTCGACACCGTCGCGGATTGTGCAGCAAATGGCCAAACTCTCCGGGCTCGGATTGGCGATCGTGCTGGAAGCCGCCTGCGCAGGTCCGGTAGCGCAAGCGCCCTTTGCCGTGCGCCCAGAGTATGCCGCCGCTGGAAATCTGCTTGGACCCTACGACGGCCAAGTGGTTGATCAGAGCACTGGCAACCCGATCTCAGGCGCGCTCGTGCTGGGTAGCTGGGCGATCGAGAGCACCTCGGGCCTAAACACACCGCTGGCCACCCACACCGAGTCAGTACAAACCACCAGCAACGGTGGCTATGCGCTGCCCAGGCTGTCGGCGGCATTTCAGCGCTCGGGACTTGTCCGCCGCTTTTCGCTGCTGGTTTACAAAGCGGGCTACGTCGGCTACCGCTCGGATTTCCGCACCGATGCACACCTGGGAGCCGAAGGTCAGCGACGCGACTTTACGCAGCAGGGCAACCGCATCCGACTCGATCGTTTCCCCCAAGGCGAGTCGCATGCGCGCCACTTGGTCTTCTTGGGCAGTGTCCCCGAAGTCCGCCGAGCGGCCCAGACCGAGCTTGTGCAAGCTGCCCTCGAGCTGGCAGAGCGAACCCCATCGGTCGTGGTCGAGGCGCCCAAGGAAGCGGTCAAGCCAAAGCTGGCAGAGCCGCTGACGCTCGCGGGCAAACTACTCACACGCGCCGACGTGCAAGCGCTCGCTGGACCCAAGCAAAGCTACCTGGCTGCGCCACTGGAAAACGTCGCTGCAGAAGCGGCGCTCAGCACTACTTTCGACTCGATTCACTACCGGGCCGAGGGCGGTGACGAGCAGCTCGATACCGCCCTGCGCGTCTGGCAGTTTGGCAGCGGCATCGAGGCACGCGCCATTTTTGACAAGCTCAAGGCGCAGCTTGCAGCGCCGCAGCTTCGCGACGCCACCGGAGCAACCGCAGGACTGACCGTGCCCACCGAGCGCGCCCAACCCCCGCTTATCGCTGAAGTGCCAGAGAAGGCGCCCCCACTTCGAGACGCGGCAGGCAAGCCCGCACCGCTGCCACCGATTGCCGCAAATGCCGGTGCAGCGTCGCAAAAAAATCCGTCGCTACCGCTGAAAGTGGATGCCGTGATTCGAGCCTACGACGCCAAGCTGCGCATCCATGGCGTGCTGGTGTTAAGCGCACGCCTCGGACTGGTGCTGAAGCTGACCTGTGGCGCAAACCTGTGCAAAGACGAAGACACTGCGGGGCAGCTCATGACGCGTGTGCTCTCTCGTATCTAAGTGAAAGAGGCATCGCTTGAAGAGGACCATGTCGAAGTCTCGTCGATCTACCCGGGCCAGCTGGCATCGCTCGGGGCTGCAGCTAGCACTAGGCATCCTGATCTGGGGCGCAAAACCCACAGCGGCACCCGCATACGAAGCAGCCACAACACTTGCAGGACTGACTGAGCAGGCCGCTCTCAGCTCCCGGCTGCACCGTCGACTCATCGATCGTTTCGGTTACTCGCTTGGACTGTTTGAGCCGCTGCGTCTAAACCTGTCGACGCTGCCCGAAGATCGCGCCCGCAGCCTGCACGTCGGTATGTTGGCGCTCGATGGCGGACAAGGTTATGCCCCCGAGTCGCTGGCCCGCACCTCGGGTCAAAGCCTGCAGAGTCGTCAGCAGCACATCCTTGGCTGGCTCACCGCAGGCAGCGTGCTGGAAACGCTACCAACCTCGCGTGAGCGTCATCACTTTTTTGAACCCCGCAGCGGGCGCGGGCTGTATCGACCTGCCACTCAGACCGCAACAAGTGCCGCCGCGCAGTCGGTGCAAGACGGCATGTCGAGCGTCCGCGATCTACTGGCCGGTGCTGCCATCGATGGCACTGGAGTGGCCGCGCCCGACTGGGTAAGCTCGCCCCACAACGATCTGGGCGTCGCCACTTTCATGGCCGCCTACGAGCGAGCCGTCGTCTCCGAGTCGCCGCTTTCGCGTGAGACCGCACTGGTCGAGACGCTGCTTAGCGCCGGAGCGATCTTGGCTGTGCTCGAGCAGATGGGCGATCCCGCCTATGTTCGCAACGATCTCGCTGCAGCTCTGGATGGCAGCTATCAGCGTCTGGTCGCCGAGCGATACGGTCGTGCGGCAATACCTGCGCCGAGCGCCGCCGCGTCGGAAGTGCCCACACCAGTCAGGCTGCGCGATCTATTTACGACCGGTCCTGATCGCACCAGCGATGGCAGCAAGAGTGACCTTGGTCACGGTTTAGCCGAGCGCACTGCAACCCGATTTTTTTCGCTCAACACACTGCCTGGCCTACCGCTTGGCGAACTGCCTAGGCTCACGGCGTCTCCGCTTTCGACCTCGCGTCTCGATAGTGAGCCTAGCGGACGATCGGCAGCAGAGATCACCGCACCCAAGGGCTTTCCTGTGGCCTCGTTTGGCTACGCGCGCGCACCGCAAGCGGATCACCTGACGGCCTGGACGCGTCGCAATGCCACCAGCAGCGATGGGCAATCCTTGGCGCGAGTGCATTTTTCTCTCGATGAGCGCTGCTATGCCGACTACGCCACCAAGCTACTGCCAGAGATCGGTCGCTATGCTCAGCGCGCGCTCGACTTTCTATTTCGCGGCGAGCTAGCGCTCCAGCTTGCAGACGGCGGCCAGTCCC
>JAGNNG010000086.1 GCA_017990795.1 Deltaproteobacteria bacterium | reverse complement strand
GCCGCGACGCATGCGGGCGTAGAGCGACTCGCCGGGCAAAAGCTCCATGATGATGTAGGCACTGTCGCCGACCTGACCGTGATCAAAGACGCTGACGACGCCGGGATGGCTGACGCGGTTGGCGGTGTAGGCCTCTTGGAAGAAGCGGTCACGGACGCCGCTGTGCTGCGCGTAGTGCGGATGCAGAACTTTGACCGCCACTCGAGACTTGATCTGCTCGTGCTGCGCCTCGTACACCGTGCCCATGGCCCCGCTGCCCAGGCTGCGCACGACCTGATAGTTGCCGATTTTGTCTCCGACCTGGACCATCTGGATGCTCCTGCCACGACGGCGCTGTGATTATACCCGGCTCTGGCTGGGGATTTGTCAGCCGATTGTGCGTAGCGATGGCAGGCTGTCGCATAGGCAGCAAGAAGCAAGCCCGCTAAACCCAAACGACAAGACTGTCGCAGAAGGACCAGGCCAGCAGTCGCTGGGACATCTGTCGATAGAAAGCCATACCGACTCGGCGGCTTGCGACCCGAGGTACTGTCGGAGTACTGTGAGAACCTGATTTCCATCATCGCAGCTGTACGACCAGCAACGGACCCCCAGCGGCAGGAGTGCCCATGAGCGACTTCCTAACCCACGGCGAAGCAGAGCGGCCAGCATGGTCTGGATACTGGTGGCCAATGTTCACCAGCGAAGAGCGCCAGGACTATCGCAACCTGTATGACGACGACGGTCCACTCGACAAGTACGACCGGTACTGCGTGGCCCTGGGACTGAACAACCCGCGCTCCAAAGAGTTTGAGCGCTGGCGTCACTGGTCAGACTCGCGCATGGAGCAAGCCACCGGTTACAAAGCCTTCTGGTGGGGTCACTGCAACGGCTGGGCAGCAGCTTCGGTGCTCGAGGCGGAACCCAATCAAGAAAAGACCCGCAAAGGAATCCGGTTTGGGGTTGGCGACCAAAAGGGACTGCTGACGGTGTGTCACAACGGTGACCCGGTGGATCTGATTCGGAAGCTGGGGCCCAACGAAGCACACCTGTTTCATGCGACGGTGCTGCAGTCCATCGGCAAGGACAAGCGGGGGCTTATCTTTGACACCAAGCTGGACCCGATTGATCCCAAGACGAAGGAGCCAGTCCGCGAGGTCTGGAACTACCCCGCATATAAATACGAGTGTAGCTACGCCGAGGTAGCCGCCGACACCTACGACGTCACGATGAAGCTATGGTTTGCCGACGATGCGGTGCAGCCTGATCACGTTGGCACCCAGAACTGGCCCGACGACAACGCGCCCAAGGTCTACACCTACCGCATCAATGGCGATAAGCAGAATCCCAAATCAGGAACCTGGACCGGCAAGTCCGCCAGCGACCACCCAGACCTGATGTGGCGTCCGCAGCCGCTGTCGGTGCAAAACGCCGCAGAGCAGCGCGATCCAGGCAGCAGCCAGACCAACTTTCATCCGGCGTTGCGCTCGCTTATCTACGGAATCGTTCAGGACAGCGCGGCACAGGCCGGCGCTCAAGAGCAGAAGAAGCTGGCCAGCTTAGACCTGACCTGGGTGATTACTGCAGAGGAAGCCGCGGCCTATCCTCCGCCCATCGCAGCTGGAGACTGGTGGCGCTACATGGTGGCGCACCGCGACAGCAACGACCACTGGACCCGCCCGTTCCTGCTGCACGTCGAAGTCGTAGGTTATGTCAAAGACTGCTGGGTCCTTGAAGTCGGCGCCGTTCACGAAAAGGAAATCATCCCCGAACGACACGTCCTTTATGTCGATAAGCAGACGCGGATGCTGTCGGACAGTGCGCCATTTGGCGGTGGCTATGCGTATACGCTGCATCAAGATCGCAAGACCGGGGCCTTTTCGCGCAGCGACGATCCTGCGCTGTGGGAAAACAGTCCACTGCGACGGCTTCTGACCCAAGTGCCATATGCGTGGGAGCGCGCGGGCATGGAGGCCGTGTCCAGTGTGCGCATCACGGCGCTCGGCAGCTCTCCACTACCGTGCCGCAACCTGCCCGTCGGCAACGGCACGCAGGCCTGGGCGGACCATACTGCAACGTCCCCACGCGGCAACGTACGCGGCATGTTCCTAGTCGCGCAGCTTGACGTCATCCACGCCGAGATCGTCGACTTCGGACACAAAGACGCCACCTAGCTTAACCGCAGCGCCCGCCCCAGCCGCTCGCTCTGACCCAGAGCTCGCGGCTGGCGGCTCTCCTACTAATCGACAAACCCTCGTCTCGAAAGTGGCTTCTGCTCCGCGCAAAGCAGGCCGAAGAACCACGCCAGAACACAGCGAGTTGTCCTTATAATGAAGACCTCGTGACCTGGCATGTAGACCTTCAAGCTCACTCGCTGGCGCTTCTGGCTGTGGCGCAACAAGTAGCGCCGACGGAGAGCGAAGCACCGCTGTCCAACGCACTGGTGGCCAAGTTTCAAGCCCCGCGCGACACCCTGTATCGCCACTTGGACCACTGGCTGCAGTCGCGGCTGCACGCAGGACCAGCACATCTGTGGGCGATGCATCTACTGGTAGCCGTAACCGGAACTTTGCTGCTGGCGTGGCTGGTTTCTGCAAGCTGTCGCTGGCTAGCAAGCTATCTGCAGCGTCGTGAGCGCCAGCTGCCCGCGATGCTGCTACGAATCGCAGCCCCCGCACTGCGAACCACGGTGCTGCTGCTAGGACTCTCCGACGCGGTGCAGGATGCGTGGCCAGCGGTCAAAGGCCCGGCACGCTGGCTCTCGGGACTGCTGTTTGTATTTGCTGTCATCGTTGCGATTCGGGGCTTTTCCGCGCTGACAAGAGCTGTGGTCGAGACGCTGCTCAAGCCACGCATGCAGCAGCTGGAAGACGCCATCGAGCCAGGTGGCACAACTTACGGCGCCAGTTCGCGCGGACTGGTGCCACTGCTGCAGTGGCTGGCAGGACTGCTGCTGTGGTTTGCCGGAGTGATCCTGGTCATGGATCACTTTGGGCAAAACCTCTCGGCGGTCGTCGCGACGCTCAGTGTGACCTCGCTGGCCATCGGTCTAGCGTCGCAACAGGCGCTGTCGAACATCATCGCGGGACTGGTGCTGGCGCTAGATCATCCGTTCCGCGTCGGTGACCGCGTGCGCCTACCAGGTCAGGACACCGGCGAAGTCTTAGAGATAGGAATCCGCTCTACCCACATTCGCCTGTCGGATGGCAGCGTCTTGATTGTGCCCAATGCCGACGTGGTAAGCGTCCGTCTCATCAACCAGTCCACAGAGACCTCAGTCCGCGCCGAGGTCAAGCTGGTCGTCCCCGCGCTGCTGGATGTGGATGCGCTCACCAAGTATCTAGAGCTCGCAGCGAGCAAGATTGCTCCCCCCGCGCTATCCAAGCCCGCCCCGCCACGGGTTCACCTGCTCTCTATCGGCGAGCGCATCGAGCTAGCGCTGATTTTGTGGCTGCCACGCACCGCCGATGTACCCAAAACGGAAGAGGCGCTGCGACGCGCAGCCTTACGCCAAGTGCAAGAGCTGATGGCGCAGCTACCTCAGCCCCCGATGCGTAGCGACAGACCAGCCAGTGGTGGCCCAGTGCCTGCAGCTGTGCCCGCCCCCGCGCCTGCACCTGTTCCGCCAGCAGTGACCAACAGCCCAGCGGCGCGCGCCCCAACAGACAGTGCCGTTGTGAACGTGCGCTCAGACGGTGGCCGTCCGCCTCACGCGCGCAAGCGCCGCTAGTTTTTCAGCATGGGTCCCCAGGTGGGACTCTCGGCGGGGCCACGGTAGACTTGACGCTCGGTCTTGCCATCGAAAGTCGCCGCGAATAGGCCTCCGCGACTGCTCTTGTAGACCAGCGCGCGCGAGTTTGGAGCCCAGCTAGGATGGCTATTGCTGCCCCGGTTCTCGGTGATGCGCTGCAAGTCCCCGCTTTGGGGATCGACGGTGAAGATGTCGAAGACCCCTTTTTCGTCGCGGCCAGAGAACGCGATCAGCGTCTTGCCGTTGATGGGCTTTGGCATCCACGCAGGCTCTTGGTTGTAGTTGCCTTTGCGGGTCAGCTTGTTTTGGTTGGCCCCCGACGCGGACATCAGCCAAATCTGCGGCGAGCCGTGCCGATCCGAGACAAACGCAATCTGCGAACCGTCAGGAGACCAAGTCGGTGAGCTATCGATGCCAGGATTGTTGGTCAGCCGCTTAATCATGTCGCCACTTGGAGTCAGCAGATAAATCTCGCTGTTGCCCTCAAATGACAGCGTAATGGCGACCTTGCTGCCGTCGGGAGACATGACGCCTCCCGTGTTAAGGCCAGGCCGCGTCGAGATGCGCTTTGGCTTCCCGCCACCTGCCGGTACCGACCACAAGTCCGGGGTGCCGCGTACAAAGCTGGTGTACAGAAGTGAGCCACCGCCCGGATGCCACGACGGCAAGATGTTTTGGCTGCCGTTGCCAGTGACCGAGCGAACCGCGGCACCATCCCAGTCCATCACCGCGATCTCAGAGTCTTTGCCTGACACTTTCGAGAACGCGATCTGCGACGCAAAAAACGAGTCTTCCGCCGAGAAATACTTCACCACTTCAGCGGCAAACAGATGGGCCAGCTTGCGGGTCTCGCCTACCGATGCGCGGTAGGTCTTGGTCAGGACCGGGTTACTGCCCTTGACCACTTCAAACAGCCGAAACTCCACGGAGACATCGCTGCCGACCATCGCGGTGTGCGCCTTGATCACGCTCTCGGCTCCGACGGTTTTCCAAGAGTCGGGGGTCATCCCCAGATCCTCTTTGGCCAGATCGGCGACGAACGATGCGCTGTCCAAGACCTTGAAAAAGCCTGAGAGCGACAGGTCCCCGGTCAGCACTTCCTGCATGATCTTGGCGGAAGCGGCGTCCCCAAGCCCCAGCGGCACCGCAACCTTGTACAAGGCTTGGCCAGGATTGGTGATTTTGAAGCGCACCACTTCCTCTGCCTGCTGCGCCTGTGACGGCATCACCGTCAGCATTCCAAGACCAACCCCAACGCCAAGGTATAACGCCGCAAATACAGTCCGTCGCATAGCACTCACCGTATCCAGAACCGGGGCAAGATTCAAGCGTGCACCGACTGCGCAGCCGACAGCAGCGGTCTGCGCAGTACGGTCACTGTCGCCTAGAGGCGAGAGCGAACACCGCCTACGGAGCCTTGCCAGCCGCCGGCTTGGCTGCTGCAGGCTTGGTCGCTCCGGCTGCAGGCTTGGCTGGCGCTGCACCCGGCTTGCCCTGGGTAGCTGCCTTGCCCGCGCCAGCGCCTCGCGAGATCACCACTTTTTCAATCTTCACATCTTGAAACGGCTTGTCGCGACCATCACGCGGCTGACTGGCAATCTTTTTGACCAGCTCGACCTCGGCGCACTGGCCAAAGATCTGGTAGTGCCCGCGAGAGCGCCCATTGTCGTCAAGCGCAGGAGTCGCGTTCTCGGTGATGAAAAACTGCGAGCCAGCCGTGTTGGCCCCGCGATTGGCCATTGCCAGGACGCCGCCTTTGTCGAAGCTGTGTGGCTCGTTCTTCTCGTCGCGGATGGTGTAGCCGGGCTCGCCGGTGCCGTTGCCCTGGATGTCGCCGCCCTGAATCATGAAGCCGGGGATGACGCGGTGAAAGATGAGGCCGTCGTAGAAGTTCCGCTTCACCCAGTTCTGGGTCTTGGGCTCAAAGAAGGGGCGCGTGCCGCGTGCCAGACCGACGAAGTTGGCGACGGTGATCGGCGCCGTGTCCGCATACAGCTCGCAGTTGAGCGTCCCCATCGACGTCACAATCGCAGCCGTCAGCTTGCCCGTGCCAGGCAGCCCTTTTAGCGCATCATCGATTGAAAACTGCCCGGCAACTGGGTCCTCTGCTGCGCACGCAACTGCAGGACCAAGCAGCGCCAAACTAAGAACAAACAGAGCAGGCAAAGTGGACTTCGTCTTCCGCATTGGCTTCATCATTTTCGATCGTTTCCTTGTTAGGTTTAATTGGCTCTTAAACGAGTCACTGGTGAACTGGTTCCGATAGAAGCACCCTCGGTTCTGCCGGGCCCAGATTGGCATCTAGCTTTGGCCCAAACACTGGCAGAGAAACTACGCAGGCGCATCTTTTTGCGAATAAATACGCAGCGGCGAGACATGCTTATAAGCCAAACATCGCAGCCTCAGTCGCAGTAGTCTGGCCAGCAGCTGCTCGCGCGCTTCGTGACGGCGTACCGATTCATCGACGTGCTTGAGCACTGCCGATTCAGCGCCACGCGGATGGAAGAGCATCGCGCGGCTAAAGACCAAGCGATAGGGCCGCTCTGGGTCGGGGCACAGCCGGGTCTCGAACAGGTCGCCGGGCTGAATTCCGGGCAGGTTGCGCCGCTCATCGACCTCAAACTGCGCGCCGCCGATAACATCATCTACCCGCACCGTGTTGCTGTGGTTGCTGACGCTGCGCACACAAAAAAGGCTGCGATGAGAGGACCGCAAGGACACGTAGGTAGAGCGCTCACTGCTATCGGCTGGCAGCGTGGCCAAGATGCGGTCAAGCGCGGTCGTGCCGTCGGTGCTACAGTGCTCTAGCAGGTACCACTCGACGAACGCGTCACTGCGCTCACTGTATAGCTCGTGGTCGGCGTGAACGTGACCGGTTTTCTGTCCCCAGACCTCACGCGCCAGTCGCACGTCCGCCTCATCCTGAGTGGCCCGGGTAATTAGCTCGTCGAAAACTGCCCACCGCATCGTGCCGCATTTCTCCAAAGGACCTGCGCAGTTACTCCCCAGTCATGCAATTGGGGACCCACGCGCTACCGGCCCTCGGAGTATCAGCGAATCAAAGTTGGGTCAAGCCGCACGGAATCAGCCCGGGAATGTCGCAGGCAGCGTCATAAGGGTTGAACGGGTAAGTTGTTGTGTGATAACGCCGGAGCATGGCAAAAAAGCACTCATCTGCACGCGAACACAATCGCGCATCGGGAACTGACGGCTCAGCCACTGCCGCAGCGCACGATGCGCCCCTAGGAACCAGCGCCGGCAGTCGCCTTGAGTCTTCGGAGACAGCCAGCCAACCAGCCTTGGCGCAGCTGACCGAGCAGCTCCGCGCCGGTCGAGTCGTCCTGTGCGCAGGCGCGAACTTTCTAGCGTCGGCAGGCAGGCCCTCTTGGCGCGGCGTGGTCGCCAAGCTGCTGGATCGTCTGGCGGCAGACCCAGCGATGGACCAAGCCGAGCTCAGCGAAGCGCGTGGACTGCTCGATAGTCACCCGATGGCAGTCAGCGGCTTCGCCCGTCGTCAGCTCGGGGAAGGCTTTCCCGCAGCGCTCGCTGAAGCCGTTGGTTCTGACGAGAGCATTCCTGATCTAGCCGCACTCT
>JAGNNG010000085.1 GCA_017990795.1 Deltaproteobacteria bacterium | reverse complement strand
GAGCGCCCCCAAAAAGCCGATCCACAGAGTGCCGTTTTGCACGTAGACCGAGCCCCACGACATATCGCGCGGCAGCAGAAACGCCAGCACCTTGGCCAGCGGACCGGCGACAAACGTAAGGTGGGTGGCACTGGCCAGCGCGCCACGCACACGGTCAAGACACGCCATCACCGGGATGATGATGATGGCCAGCGCTACCAGGCTGACGAGCAGACCCTCAAGCCGCGTGCCGGGCGGTGGACCCTCGCCGGTGCCCTCTAGCGGGGCTGAGTCAGGCGGATCATCGCCGCCGTCCCCCTTTGGGGCAGCCGCACTGCTGGTTTGGACACTGGCAGCTGCGCCCTCACTGGCAGCCACTGCCGCTGATGATGAGTCGGTCGACGAACCTGAAGCAGAGCTAGAAGAAGTAGTTGACGAAGAGGACGACGACGAAGAAGACGATTGAGCAGGTTCTCGTGCTTCTGCGACTGACTCGGAGTCAAGCGGCGCATTGTCTCGCATATAGGTGAAAGCAGTATATCAACTGTGCCCCCGTGGTACACTGCCGCGACTTTTTGAGATAAAAGCACCCTGCTTCACCGATGCGGATATCTACCCGATGATATTAAGAAAACTGTCGATTGTGGCCCTGCTGGCGGGCCTGTCCTTTTCTCAAGCGGCTTGCTCGATTCGCGGCTACGCGCTGCGTGCTACAGCGGATGCGCTGTCGGGCACCGGAGGCGGCTACGGCACCGAGGACGATCCAGAGCTGGTCCGCGATGCCGCTCCGTTTGGCCTAAAGACCATGGAGACGCTGGCCGAGGCGCTGCCCGACCACCGCCCGATTCGGCTAGCGCTAGCCAGCGGCTTTACCCAGTACGCCTACGTCTTTGTGAACCAAGAAGCTGACCGCGCAGAAGACAAGAACATCGCGCAGGCCAAGGTGCTATGGACGCGCTCGCGACGGCTGTACCTGCGCGGTCGCAACTACGCGCTGGCAGCCCTAGACCTGGCCAGTCCGGGCACCAAAGCAGCACTTTTGGGCAGTGACCCAGGGGCCCAGAAGGCGGCGCTGGCGAAGCTGACCAAAGCCGAGGTGCCCTATCTGTACTGGTGTGCGGCATCGTGGGCCTTGGCCATCAGTACCGCCAAAGATGATGCCAACCTGATTGGCGACCTGCCGGTGCTCGACGTCATCATGAGCCGAGCGCGCGAGCTGGACGAGAACTACGACGAAGGCGCCATACACGAGTTCTACGTCTCGCTGGACGCGACCCGGGGCGCTGCTGCGGGTGGCGGTCCGGAGAGCGCCAAGGCGCACATGAACCGCGCCATCGAGCTAAACAAGGGCTACAAGCTGGGCGTCCTGGTGTCCTATGCCGAGGGCATCCTGATCGCGCAGCAGAAAAAGGCCGAGTTTACGCAGCTGATGCAGAAAGTTCTGGCGACCGACGTGTATTCTGAAGACCCGAGCTGGCGTCGCAACCGACTGGCCAATATCGTGGCGCAGCAGCGAGCTCGCTGGCTGATGGACAAGCTGGTCGAGATCTTTGCCGAGTAACCAAGGTCGCCGCGGCAAACTGGCAGTACTGGCACCGCAGCTGTAGAAAACGACCGCGAATAGGTAGCCCGCTGGCTCGTCGTAGCTTACGGAATCAAGCTTCTTACCGGAGCATTCTCCGCTAGGCTTTTTGCTTGGGGAAGCTAGGCCGCCACTTACAGACCGTGAAACCACGCTCCCGGCAGACGCGCCGGAGCTAAAAATTTACCGTCCGGCCCGGTGCCGGAGTGGACTTCAAGGATGACCATGAAAAAGACCACGCTTGTTTCGATGTTTTCGGCGCTACTCATGCTGGGTGCGGCGTCATCGCCCGCACACAGCGAGAATGTTGTCATCAAGCTTGGTACCGCAGCGCCGCAAGGCTCGCCCTGGCACCTACGGCTGAAAGAGGCGGCCCAGCAGTGGAAGGAAAAGAGCGGCGGCACGGTCGAGCTGCGCATCTTTCCGGGCGGCACCATGGGTGACGAAGGCGACATGGTGAAGAAGATGCGTATCGGCACGCTGCAGGCGGCGGCGCTAAGCACCATCGGCCTGCATGACATCACCCCGGAGCCGCAGGCGCTAGACCTGCCGCTGCTGGTGGAAAACCGGGCACAGGCCGACTGCGTGCTACAGAAGATGGCTCCGAAGCTGGAAGCGGCTCTGGAGAAAAAAGGCTTCGTCGTGCTGACCTGGAGCGATATCGGCTTTACGCGCTTTTACTCGACCAAGCCACGCGCCACGATGAAAGAGCTGCAAGGCGGCAAGCTGTTCTCGTGGGCGGGCGATCCGGGCAGCAACGAGGCGTGGAAGGCGGGCGGCTTCTCTACCGTGGTGCTGAGCAGCTCGGACATGGTGCCCAGTCTGCAGACGGGCATGATCGACACCATCTTGTACCCGCCGCTGATCGTCATGAGCATCCATGCCGACAGCAAGACCAAGTACATGACCGACAAGATCTGGTCGACGCTGACTGGCGCAACGATCGTAAACAAGAAGGACTGGGATAAGGTGCCAGCAGCGCTGCAGGGACCGCTGAAGCAAATCTTCCAGGCGTCGGGCAAGGGCATCAGCGCCGAAGCGGCCAAGATGGAAAACGACTCGATGACCAAGATGAAGGCGAACGGTATGCAGACGGTCAAGGTGACCGACGACGCCGAGTGGAAAAAAACGGTCGAGAGCGTCTACAAGATCCTGGCTGGCAAGGTCGTACCCAAAGAGACGTTCGACGAAGCCATTGCTGCTGCCAAGCAGTGCTCAGGGCTAAAGTAAGCCTGCCCGTTGGCCTCCCCGATGCCTAACCCACGCGCTGCTGTGAGCGAAAGCCGCAGCAGCCGTCTGTTTGGACGCAAGCGCGGACGTATCCTCGCCGTCAAGTGGGGATACAATCCGAACTCCAGCTCGCTTGGCGTGGACGTCACCTTCCTGCTATTTGGCCTCACCATCATTACGCTGATCACGCCGCTTGTAGGTCTGCTTCTGCGTTGGCAGCGACGTACCACTAGCAGCTAGTCTCGCCGTAGCGACCTCCTCCGCACCTTACGAAAAGCTGTAGCGACCGACGCTCGCGGCTAGCCAAGCGGGCCGCAAAAAGTTGCCTTGTTCGCTATTGACCGCCGTCGAGGCGCCAACTAGGATGCGCACCCTATCTGCGGATTCCCCGTCTGAGAGCGAAGTAGCTGCGAGGCTGAAGTGTTCGGAGCCGGCCAGCTAACGCATCAGCACGACCGAAGGAAGTCCGCTGGCCGCACGGGCTAGTTTGTGGTCGCGCCCGCGCAGCTTGGTGAAGCACCGATGAATCACAACAGGGAGGAACTAGAAGATGAAAAAATCTGACTTGGTAGACATGGTGGCGAGTAAAAACAAGATTCCCAAAGCCCAGACGCAGCAGGTGCTAGAGGATATCTTTAACGAGATCTCGACGGCGCTATCCTCGGGCGAAAAGATCGATCTGCGTGGGTTTGGAACCTTTAGCGTGCGGGCCTCTAAGCCGCGCGCGGGCCGCAATCCGCAGACCGGTGACAAGATCATGATCCCGGCGCGCCGCGTGCCTGGCTTCAAGCCCGGTAAAGAGCTGAAAGACCGCTGCAACCTTAGCTAAACCGCGACACTGCGGACGCGACGAGCAAGCGCCTAGCTGCGCAGCTAAGCCCCGCCGCCTCTTGACGACCAGCTAGCTGGCTGCTGCTCTGCCCGACTGGTGAAAGAAGAGGCGGCAGCTCTCGCGTCGCTCTTGGTGCCAGCTAGTAGACCGCTGATATCGGCGCTGCGGCCCGTGTAGAGCTGGCGAGCAACCGGAACCGCCGCCTGCAACGCCAGCACCTGG
Source organism: Deltaproteobacteria bacterium (assembly GCA_017990795.1). Lineage (GTDB taxonomy): Bacteria > Myxococcota_A > Polyangia > Palsa-1104 > JAEUJZ01 > JAGNNG01. Next base: position 3,511 of record JAGNNG010000085.1, on the reverse strand, counting down.
GCACTGACGGCGCAGATGCAAGAGCAGCGCCGAGAGTAAACGCGAACAGCGTGGCATGGTGCAGTAAGCCCGCTTCGCGCGCAGCCTGGCTACCTGTGATAGCAGTGCTGCGTGAGGACCATCCGCCTGCAAGACCTCGTTGGACAGCCGAGGCGGATGTACTGCAGAGCCACTGATGGGAATTGAACCCATGACCTACGGTTTACGAAACCGTTGCTCTACCCCTGAGCTACAGTGGCCAGTCACGGCGCAGTCTATCTATGCCTCGGATGAGGTACAAGCCAGAAATTAGAAAAAAGATGCGCCGGTCAGGAGTAAGGCCCGGAAAGACTCCAAGTTTACGGTGCCTGCTCGACGTAGTGAGCCTCGATGTCTTCGGCACGCAGGACCAGCTTCTTGATGCTCTTGTCAAAGCGTGGGTCGGACATGATCAGCCACACCAGAGCCCGCGGCTTTAGCAGCTCCCGGTTCTTGAGTGAAGGCGGCACCTCCAGCACAAACTCTCTGCGGTCGGCGAGCATGGCGAAGCGGCCATTTTCCAGCTCTCGATCGACCTTCACGTAGCTAAGTACAGGCTGCCCGGTGGGATAGCGCCACTCGACCTGATCAATTGCCATGCGGATACGTGAGTCGTCGAGAAACAGTGGATTCCAGCGGCTTTTGCGAGTCACCAACGGCGGCGCCGCAAGCCGAGCGACTATCCCAGAGCCCACCGGCTGCCCACGAAAGCCGGTCGGGAATGAGCCATCGTGTCCCTCTTGCATCAGGCTGCGATAACAGACCAGGACCAGGTCACCCACCTTGGCGTTTAGCGGCGTGCCGTCCGGCTGCTGCACATGCTTGCTCGAGAGCGCGTAGGTCTTCGCTCTGCCTTCCACGGTATACAGGTACACCGTCTGGTCGTCGTCAAAAGCCGTCCGCCCCTTGATGATCTGCGTCTCTTTGCGCGTCACCTTGCCCCAGTCGCCGGTGGCGCTGTCAGCATAAAAGCCTGGGGGCGGACTCTTGGGGTCCACGCTAAGCGCGCACGACTGCGCCACGCGGTGATCCAGCGAGCGCTCCCGCAGCACTGCTTGCTCTCGCTCTTGCTGGTCGGCAAGGCGCTTGGCTTCTACTTCGCGAAGGGCAGCGTCCTTGGTGCTCTGACGCTGCTCATACAAGGCCTTGAAGCGCGCTACGCTGGCGTCGTAATCCACACCGCGCGCGATCTTGTCGATTAGGACGTCGCGCTCCGCTTCGGTGGGTGCCTGCTCCGAGGCCATCGCCGACACCTGCGAGCGCGCCTGCACAGAGCCCATCCCGACGCTCCCAAGCAGCCCCAAGACCCCTACTGCGATAGTAAAGCTACGCATCGGCATGCCCCTACCCGTCCACCGGAATCATCATTGCGTAGGACTTCTCAAACTCTTTGGCAGCGGCTTCGTTGACCTTGGCCCAGCTGGCCAGGTCAGTGCGCAGCGACGCCCAGTCCCCCATCTGCAGATCGACCAGGGCCAGCAAGCGATAGGCATCATTCTCCTCGCTAGAGGTACGCCCCCCCACTTGCAGTGCGGCTTTCAGCAGGCGCTGCGCCGCCGGAAACTGCTGATGCGCTTGATACTGCGCGCCAACCACGTAGAGGTTCCAGCGCACGTCGTTATTCAGCTCGGCCACTGCTTTGCGCGCGGCTTCGGCACCGGTCTCCACCTTACGCTTGCGATCGATGGCCGACTCCATCTGCATCTTCATCGCCTGAAATATGTTGCCGCCCACCGAGCGCTGCAGAAACTTCTCGCCATCGCGTAGCACAGCATCGTCGTCCTTCAAAAAGGCATCAGCCGACACCAGCAGCGAGCCGATACCGTCGCCATACACCCCCAACGAAGCCCCCATCGGGATGCCATCCAGAAAGATTCGCGCCTCTTTGGCTAGCTCGCGGTAGCGTCGCGCCGCCTGCAGCTTCATCAGAAGCTGCATAGTCAGCGCCGCCAGCTTCTCGCGATCGGTCTCGGTGCGCAGCTGCGCCCGCAGCTTTTCCATGTCAGCGGCAACGACCTGATCCTGAACCGACTGATACTTCTTCAGCCGCTTCTCCAGCTCGGCCAGGTCCTTGACGGCGTAGCTGAAGCTCTTGTCTTCCAGCACCACAGCTGCCAGCAGATCGCGGCGCATATTGTCGTCGGTGGCGGTGACTGCCTGGCCGTAGAGCTCCAGCGTCTTTAAGCTCTGCAGATCGGGGCGCTTCTCGTTGTCGGTCTCAAACTTCTTGGCTTGCAAATGCAGGCCCACCGAGCGCAGCAGCGCGACCGTCACTCGATCCTGCAGCCGCAGCAGCTCGCCAGTACTGCCGTCTACTTTGGCAGAGCCCACCACTTCGCTGGTCTCGACCTTAATAAAGCGCGCGGTCAGTCGCACTTGCGGCGAAAACTTTTGATACGCGCCAATGACGATCAGCTGCGCGCCCAGGATCTTGCCGACACGAACCACAGCGGCCACATCGACATCCTGACGATGCACCTGCAGGTTCTGCTCGGCGAGGACGCGGTCCAGATTACCGCGCTCGACCAGCCGCAGTCCGCCTAGCTCTTTGAGATCGTTGGTGACGGTCTCGCGGATGGCTTCGCCGATGAACTTGGTGCCGCCCGCTAGATCGCGAAAAGGCATCACCGCCACGGTCGAAGACTTGGCGACTGAGGCCGCCTGGGCTCCTGGCACCCCGGCACCGAACAAACAGACGCAAAACCACAGCCATGCGCCCAGATACCGAAAGGCCCTGCGCCCACTCATCCCGGTGCCAAAGCCCTGGGAAGTGGGTGCGGTGCTCGCTTTTGCTGACATGGTGAAACGGTACCGTATCCATCCTCTGCCTCGCAAGCCGCCGCCAAACCGGCGCATCTAAACAGCCGCAAGACGCCGGCCAACTAGCCAGACTGATGGACTAAAGGGGCAGTAGCTGCAGCTCGGCGAAGACGCCGAAATGATCGGACGGAAAGACGCCATCGGCGTCGCCTTCATCGAGAACCACGCGGCAAGAATGAACCAGGCCGCGACCATCGCGCGCCGGGGCCGACGCAAAGATGTAGTCAAGCCGCCGATCCGTCTGCAAAAAGCGTAAGCGCTGAGTGTAGGGATTGCGACGGGACCACGTAAGCCCAGCATCGCGCTCGCGATCGCTGTGGACCAGCCACGCGTCTTGATAGTAGGTGCGACGCCCGCGCAGCGTGTGTAGACCGCGCAGAAAGCGAATTTCGTCGCTATCGGGAGTCGCGTTAAAATCCCCCATCAGCAGTGTCAACGCCGCCGTCGGAGCCACCGAGGCGCCCCAGCTACGCACGAACTGATCGACGGCTTCGACTTGATCCTCACGCTCGATGCCGTGGGTCATTCGGTAGTTAAGATGGGTGGTGTAGGCCGCGACGTGCTTGCCGCCAAAGTCGAGCACCGCGCCCAGAACGATGCGCCGCTCTTGCTCGGTCGCGTGCGGCAGCACCTGATGCGCCGTCTGCACAATGGGAGCGCGAGACAAGATGGC
>JAGNNG010000084.1 GCA_017990795.1 Deltaproteobacteria bacterium | reverse complement strand
CCTGGTCCAAGTACACAAGTCGCTGCGCGCTATCACCAAAGGCATCTTGCGCAAGCACCAGGCCGCCGCGCTCGCCGATTCCCTTGATGACCTCTGGCAACTTGGGAATGGCATGCGCGGGCGGAGGTGACTCGGCCAAAGTAGAGAGCAACAGGAGGGAACAAGTGAAAGATGCGAGGCGCGTCATTGGGGACTCCTTGAAAAATGTCCGCAGAGGAATTCCTAAGGTTGACAGCGCCGGCGCGAAAAGTGCGACTGCGGCAGCTGCTGGGAATGCGGGGCTGTGCAGATACTTTTGGGGATGCGGCTCGACGGGTCAACGGCCAAACCTGGACATGAGGTGGCCAGAACTTGACCATCGCTTCCTACGCCCGATTGCAGCATTTTCGGGTCCATCGGAATGTGCGGCTTTGTACCAGCGGCTAGTCGAGCAGCAGTCGCTTGTACAGCGGATAGCGAGCTTCGCAGCTATCGCCATCAAGGCGGACCAGACCCAGACGCTCCAGGCGCGGCAGGACCACTCGATCCAGCGCGGACAGCGGCTTGCCTTGGAGGGCACGCTCGGCGGTGGGCCACAGGCCGGGCTGAACGAGCAGGCGCTGGCGGCAGGTCTCCAGGAAGTTGTCGAACACTTGGACTCCGGGGCGCTCGGGGCTGATGATCTGCTCGACGGAATAGCCTTTGGCGACGGCAGAGTACATGGCCAGCCGGGTCAGGTACGGATGCCCACCCAGCAAGGACATAAGCTGAGTCAGCTCAGCTTGTTGCCAAGGGAGATCGTGAAGGTGTGCCAGTTCCTCCAGCTGCTGCAGCGTAAAGTCGGGGATGACCAGCGGCGGCACCACAGTAAACGGCGACTTTGCTGGCAGCTTGGTCATCCACATCGGTGCCATCGAGGTCACCAGCAGCAGCCGCAGCTTGTTCCATGGCACCACGTCTTTTCGCGACAGCCACCCTCGCAGCAGTGCCAAAAATGTATCTTGGAACATCAGGTCTTTGATGGCATCCACGCGGTCAAAGGCCAGGTACAAAAGCTGCGGGGTGCGCGGCAAAAAAACCGTCCCTAGCACCTCGTCTAGCCGCAGCTCTGGCGAGGCGGCTAGGCGACACGCGCGCAGCGCCGCCGTGGTTAGATCGCGCCCGACATCTGGCAGCGCTTGAAACTGTGCTGTGAACTGGCCGATAAGCTCCTGCAGGAACGTCTCAAGGGAGGCATACGACTCGCTGGGCAGACGCTCGCAGTTGATGCGCAGAACGAAGGACTGCTCGTCTTGTGCTAGCTGTTCGCACAGGTAGTCAAGGAGCCAAGTCTTGCCGTGCCGCTCGGGAGCCCACAACACCACAGGCTGTCCCGGCTGCTCCAGCAGGGTGAGCGCCGGCTGCTCTACGCTTGGACGCGAGATGTAAAAGGGTCGCGTGTACTGCGCCTTTGGCGGCTGCAAAAACGAGCCATCCCCAGGAAGCAGCAGCAGCGACTGAACGTGCAGCAAGGGACAGGCGCACAGCGACTGCGACTGGGGGTCGTTTCGCACCTGACGCAGATGGCCAATGACGCGGCCTCCGTAGAGCACTGGGCTGCCAGCCTGATTTGGTTGCCACCAGTTGGTCCCCGACACCGTCTTTAGTAGCAGCGCGGGACCGCGTAGCTCATCTTCTCCGATGGGCTGATGTACCAGGCCCTGCACCACATGTCCTGGCGAGCGCAGCGTCGGGGTCGCGATCCAGGTCTGCCAGTGCGTACCCGGCTGAACGGGACCGCTTAGGAATGACATCGGGATCTGATTGCGGACGGCGGGGTCGATTCGCAGCAGGGCGCAGTCGGCCTCAGGATCGACGCGCAGCAGGCGAGCACGGTGCTCTCCGCTAGAGAAGCGCAGTACTAGAGACTGACCCAGCGCCATGCCTCGTACCACCGAAGCTGCGGTGACGGCACAGTCGGGACGAACCAGATAAGCCACGCCACTGCGCGCTGCACCGGCGACCCCAAGCGATGCGAGGTCGGTTCGGTGAACGTCTGCACACGCGGCGGCAAAAGCCAGCTGCGTTGGGTGGGCGGTAATCGCCGGGTCCATGGATTGATACCTCGGCAATTATAGGGGACAGCACGCGCAGTTTCGGAAACGAAAAGCGAGAGCTTGCGCGAGGAGTCCGCGATTCGTGGCTCTCGTGCGCGTAAGTGCGGGTAGCTGAGCTGCTGCGGAAATACTACTGGACACACGAAGTGGAGCCGCGACGAGGGCCGCGCTGGCGACTATTCCGGCAGATAGTTCAGGATTAGCCCGTTTAGTCCCACGGCCCACAAGTCATCATGGTCGGTGGCGAACAGGGCGCGCAGGTCGTGGTCGGTCTGACTCTTTGAGCCTTGCCAGTCAGAGCCATTCCATCGCAGCAGGGTGCCACCAGCTCCGACGGCCCATGACGTGCCTGCGGGGACGCTGGTGACTGCAAACAAGGTCTGCGTCGTGTTGCTACTAACTGGGTTCCAGGTGTTGCCGTCGAAGCGCAGCACCACACCTTGCTCGCCGACGGCCCACACAAGCTTTTGGGAGCTGCCTCCAAGTCCGAACAAGCCGACGCTGGTATTGCTTTTTTCACGGGTCCAGGTCACGCCGCGACGGCGCAACAAGACCCCTTGCGTGCCTGCTGCCCAGGTGTTTTCCGGATCGCTGCCCCACACGGCCAGCAGCAAGTTCTGCGAACGGCTAGGAGTCGCCACCCACGACGAGCCCTGCCAGTGCAAGATGACGCCATTATCGCCCACTGCCCACACGTCTTTGGCGCTGCTGCCCCAGATGGCGTGCAGGGGACTTTGGGTGCCGCTCGCTTGGGGCTGCCAGCTCAGACCGTTCCAGTGCAAGATCGTGCCGCGCTCACCGACGGCCCAGACCTCGTTGTCATTGGCGCCCCACAGGGCCAACAGGTCGGCCTCGGTGCCGCTTGGTGACTTGCCCCAGCTACCCCGGTAACGCAGGATGGTGCCGCTACTGCCAACTGCCCACAGCGCTTGCGGCGAGCTTCCCCACACTCCCAGCAGATACTTGTCTGTGCGCGCGTCGGTTGCGCCGCCTCGGACTCGCCACTGCCAGCGATGCTTCAGTGTCACCGAATCGGACGGCAGCGTTGGCGGCGGCACTGGGGTGGTGTGGTCCCCAGCCGTAATCGCCTTGCCAATGATTTCTTTTTGTTTCTGCGTGTCCGGGTTTAGCAGCGCTTCCAGCTCATCAATGTAGTGCTCGATATCGGCGCGCTGTGCGACTGGCAAGCTGCGATCTTGCTGCAGACAGGCGCGATAGTTCTGCAGCGCGCTCTTGTCGTCGCCGAGCTTGCGATAGGTGCGCGCCATATTGCACAAAAGGCGAGGCTGCTTACGCAGTGAGTAGGCTGCTTGCAGCGCGGCCAACGACTCAGCGTATTTGCCGCCTTTATACAAGACTAAGGATTGCTCAACGTGCTTAGCGAACTGATCTTTTCCGTGAGTAATGCTGCAAAGTGTCAGAACGCCGATAAGTGGTAGCGTTAGCTTGGTAATGACACGAGGCAGCATTGCTATTTAGCTGAACCTGGGCCAGATGAAGAATTAGAGTCTTCATTGTCAAATAGAGGAATCTCATCTTTGACGGATTTTTTAGGCGCGCGCGGGCTAATTCGCTTCAATATGAACTTGTTTTCCATATCAGCAAATCGATCGAGCAGGACCAGTGTATCCGCATAACCCGGCGCACGTAGGACCAGCTTTAGGGTGCCCTGGGCGGCTGGCTGGATGGTGTCCCACGGCGTGATTCCTAACACCTCGCCAGTCTCAGCACGCACGATTTGCGCGCCGCTGGGGCGACTCTGAAGGTTCCAGTGGACGGTGCCAGGACGCGGAACTTCCGGCGGCTTTTGCGCGGTTGGCGATGCGTTCTCGGGAACGCTGGGCGCGGCTGGGTTTAGATGTACCGTGGTTGTTAGATTGCTGCTGCGGTCGGCGATTACCGTCTGCTCGACATGACCGGCAAGGCGTACGCGCAATCGCAGCTCGCCTGATTCGCGAGGACGATCCTCTACATAGGGAGTCTTCCCAATCGCATTCCCGGTCTCGGTATTTACTACTTCTGCTCCGGTCGGCTCGCTTTCGATGGACCAGCGGATTCCGTTCGATAGGCGCGGACGTGGCGGCGAAAATCCCGTCTCGCGACCTGCGACGGTACCGCTGGGGTGACCGGCCAGGCCACCAAATCCATCGGTAAATAGGAGGATTCCGGCAATTACCACCAGCACTCCGCTTAGCCCAATGGCGAGTACGAAGCGCTTCTGTGTACTAGTAGAAAATGTCTGGCCCGCCGCATTCTGTAGCGTGTTAGGGCGAGGCTTGGCTTTCTCTGGATTTTTGACCGGTATGTGCGCATCGGACTGGGAGCCGCGGGTGCGATGTGCGCCCATCGACTCCAGTTCCAGGACCACTTCGCTCATCTCTGGTCGCTCGCCTGGGTCCTTTTCGAGCATGCGGTGAACCAAATCGGCCAGGTTCTCCGGAATCCCAGGATCTAGCTTGCGTAGCGGTGTGGGCTGATCCCGAAGATGCATACTTAGGAGCTCACCCGCGCTGGCTGCAACAAACGGCGGATGGCCAATTAGCACCTGATACAGAATCACTCCCAGCGAGTACACATCTGCTTTTCCGGTGACATCGGAGGCGCCGCGACACTGCTCAGGAGCCATGTGGGTTGGGGTACCCATGATGATTCCGGTCTCGGTGCGAAACTCCATCGGCTGCGCCCGACTGGGGCCCAAGCTATCGACGCGCAGCTTGGCAATTCCGAAGTCGAAGACCTTGACCCGCTCTCCTTCCGGAGTCTCGGGATCAGGGATGAGCATGATGTTGTCGGGCTTCAAGTCGCGATGCACAATGCGCTTGATGTGGGCCGCGGCCAGCGCCGATGCAATCTGGCGGATCAGCGTCAGCGCCGAACGTAGCGGCAGCCGCCCCGCCTTCTGAAGTCGAGTTGTCAGTAACTCTCCTTCTAGGTACTCCATCACGATGTAGGCGGCGCCATCTTCGAGGCGACCGGACTCAAAGACACCGACGAGCCCGGGATGCTGGATGATGTTTACCGCGCGGGCTTCATTAAAGAACCGGAGGATGTTCTGTTGGTCTTGCGCAAACTCTGGCAGCAGTACTTTGATCGCGGCGCGGCGACCAATTTCCTCATGGAGCGCTTCATAGACCGCGCCCATGCCGCCCTGTCCGAGCTTGCGCAGCACGCGATAGTTTCCGACCCGCTGTCCGACCCCAACCATCTGCTTTTGCGCCCCTATTTCGTTAGCGATGCTTTGCAGTCGGCACCGCCGGACTTGGCTACCAGACAACGTCCGTGCGCGCACAAAATTCGCCGCAGCTTAGTGCCATTATGCCATGGAGCGCAGGGTCATGGACACAGTTAGCTAGCGACCATCGCGCAGGATGTGGCCTAGTGACAAAAGCGCACGCCGGTCGATAGCTACTGGGTCGATGCCGCAGCCAGGAGGCAGCAGCAGGATGGGAAAAAAGCGGCGCCGTAGCAGCCGCATTTGCTGCGCGGTTCGCCGAATTTAGCCTGCAATATTAATAAGTTATAGCGATACAAGCGGCTAATGGGCAGAGTGACTGCTAATTAAATGTAGTCATTACAATATATACATGGACAGACATCTGCATACAGCGGCATTCACTGGCGTATAATAGGATTTTTACTTGGCTCGTAAACAGCGACGGTAAGCGCGATTGACTTTTCCCATAAAGTCCGCCAACATCAGAACAGAACATGCCTCACTTCCCGTATCGAGCTGGAAACTACATCCTGTTCGCTGAACTTGGTACGGGTACCGTAGGTACAACGTACATTGGACGCGAAGCCGCGCAGTCACGGACAGGTTTTAAGCCGCTGGCTATCCGCATCCTAGACGCGCATATGTCGCAGCGGCCTGATGTCGTGCGTATGTTTTTGGACGAGCAGCGCGCGGCGGCAGGGCTTCAACACTCGCGCATCGCTGCCGTGCACGAAGTTGGTGGCATGCCTGACGGCAGCTACTTTGTGGCGACTGAGTACGTCCACGGCGTATCGCTGCGTGAGGTCATGCGCAACCCGCAGTCACAGCTGTCGCCCGCGAGCGCCGTTCATATCGCGATGCAGCTGTGTGATGCCCTTCACTACGCCCATGAGCGCTGCGATGTGACGGGCAAACCCCTCGATATCGTCCACGGCCAGCTGTCTTCCGACGCGGTGCTGATCGGCTTTGATGGCAACGTAAAGATCATTGAGTTTGGCTCGTTGCGGACGCGCAATGCGACGGTCACGAACGTCTCGGTACCGACGCGCCTGCAGCGCCGCACGCCGTTTATGGCTCCCGAGCTTCGCGCGCAGGTACAAGCCAACGCCATTCCCGTCATCGAGCGTCGCGCCGATGTGTACAGCGTCGGAGCACTGCTGTGGGAGATGCTGACTGGCGAGTCGCTCAATGTCGGGGAAGACGACGAGCCGCCACCGCCGCCATCGAGCAAGCGCGAGCTGCCTGCAGAGCTTGACGCCATTGTGATGAAGGCGCTGCGGGTTAAAAAGGAAGAGCGGTTTCCGACGGCACTTTCGCTACGGCTGGCGCTCTCCACGGCAGCGCAGGCGCTGTTTGGTGAGAGCTCGGTGGCGACGATCCTGGCGCGCAACATGACGATCGCCTTTCGTCCGCGCTTGGTGGCGTTCCAAGAGCAGCTGGATCTGTGGAAAAAGTTTGAGCCCGACACGCTGCCAGTAAGCAACGAGCCGCTGGTCTCTAGCAGTCCGGCAAACTGGCGCAACTCCGCTACAGCGACGGGAACAGGCGGGCCTTCGGCATTTCAGAGCCAGCGCCTGCAGACCGGACAGAGCCAGCGCTTCAATGTTCAGTCGGTAAGCCTGGGCGTCGGCAATACGGCGGCGGGTATGCGAGTGGACTCGTCCAATACCCGCTTACCAGGCGGTGCAGACGAGGCGGTACCGATCTTCAAAAAGCCGCTGTTTGTCGCCGGTCTTGCCGTCGGCGTGATGACGGTCCTTATTGCCGTCGTGGTCATGGTGATGCGCTCGGGCTCAGCGGAGTGGTCGGTGCTTATCGACTCATCGCCGCGTGGGGCAGAGATTCGCGTCGAGGGCAAAGTCATCGGCAACACGCCGCAGCGACTGGTGCGCACGACGCCGCCCACGGTGCAAAAGATCGAGATCGTAAAGAAAAACTACCGGCCCTACGTGCGGGAGGTTTCTCCGCAGCCGGGTGAGACGGTCAAGATCGACGCAGAGCTGGAAGAGGACACGCCGCGCAAGTAGGGGGAGCGTCGGCTGGGTTACTGCTGGCAGTAGGGCGCGCGCTTGACGCCGTAC
>JAGNNG010000083.1 GCA_017990795.1 Deltaproteobacteria bacterium | reverse complement strand
AGGCTGCGGCGACCGGGGGCACCTTGGACTCGACCTCGGAGTGGGCCCTGGTCGATCTCTAGCGCCTGACCAGCTTGGAGCAGCCCATGGTGATGCAGGTAGACGGCAAGTGCGGCAGCCGCGCTACCGGTTGCAGGATCTTCTTGCGGCGCGTCGTAGGCAAAAAAGCGGGCACGGACTTGAATCGGGCGATCGCTTTGTGGCGGTTCACGAAACGCAAAAGCAAAGATGCCTAGCTCGGAGCCCAGGGCTCGCTCTGCAACGACGACGTCGAAGTAGCTGGCCTCGATTTGATCGATTTCTTCGGCGGTCTGTACAGGCACCAGCAGCTGCAGCGCGCCACCGCTGGCGACCTGAGGATATAGGGTGCGCTCCTCCGTCGAGTTGGGTGCGTTCACGCGAGCACAGAATCGCTCCATGGGAAGCCCCAGCGCGGGTGGCAGCCAAGCGAGTCTAGCGTCACTGATAGGACTACCTGGAACGCTGATGCGCTGATGCGAGAACTTTGCCCGCTCAGGCATTTCGCCACCACTGACGGTGACAGGGACGACGCCGATGCCTAGCTCCAGGCGCACGGTGGTCTGCGGCGGGGTCCATGGCAGCTTTTGCAGCAGCAGCAGAGCCGTAGCGGTGCCCAGCACTGGGTGGCCTGCATACGGGATTTCCTTGGCTTGGGTGAAGATGCGGACTTTGGCATCGGCCTGGATACCTGGCGACGGAGGATAAAAGAACGTCGTCTCGGCCAAGCTCAGCTCACGCGTGAGTGGCAACAGCGCTTCTTCAGAGAGCTCACTGCCGTCGAGTACTGCCAGCGGGTTGCCGCCAAACGGCTGCTCTGCAAAGACATCGACCCAAACAAATGGCACTGGCCTTTTCATCATCCTCACCATCGCTGCAAAGAGGGCCCGAGCCGAGTGGGGCCGTTTCGGTGTTGCTGGAGCTTAACGGGAGTTCAGGGTGCGACGCTGGCATCGGTGGCTAATGCATGATTAGCAAGCCAGCAGCAAGACCAAAGGCAAAGGCAAAGGCCATTCCAAGGATGGCTGCAGTTCCGAATCGGCTGGGCGCCAATGCCTTGCCTTTGCGAGAGCGTAGAGCCCCAATCATCTGGGTCCGATCGTCGCGCTCGGGTGCAAGCTCGGCGATTTCTAAGAGCGCTGCCCTTAGCTCGTCCGCAGTTTGGTGGCGATCCTCGGGGCGCTTGGCCATGCAGCGACTGACTACTCGGACTAGCTGATCGGGGACTTGGCCGGCTCCGTGATCGCCAGCGGCGGAAGGGGCCCGGGTGCTGTGCATGATCTCCAGCGTCTCGCGAGAGGTCTTGCCAAGGAAGGGGACTTCGCCGGTTAGGAGCTCGTGCATGACGACGCCGACGGCATACAGATCGGCGCGACCATCGACCCGCTTGCCTTCGGCTTGCTCGGGCGCCATGTAGGCCGCAGAGCCGAGGGCGATGCCAGCGCGGGTGCGATGGGCGACGGGGCCGGCAAACTGGGCGATACCAAAGTCCACCAGCTTGATGAAGTCAGAGTCGCCGCCGCGACGAACCACGACGATGTTGTCCGGCTTCAGATCGCGATGCACGACGCCGACCTTGTGTGCTGCTGCCAAGCCCTCGCAGATTTGCGCGGCCAAGCGCGCGACGCGGGCTGGGGCCAAGACCTTCTCGCGCTGGAGGATTTTGCGCAGGTCTTCGCCAGCCAGGTATTCCATGATGTAAGCGACCACTCCGCGCTGCGGATCGGCCACAAAGTCATAGACATCCACCAGGTGCTCGTCGGCGATCTGTGCGACGGCGCGGGCCTCGCAGAACAAGCGCGAGACCAGCTCTGGGTCCCAGCCGTCGAGGACCTTGACCGCCGCGCGACGACCGAGGCGCTCATGCTCGGCCAGATAGACTCGGCCCATCGCGCCTGCTCCAAGGAGCCGGATCGTGCGATAGCCGCCGATGACCATCCCTGCTTTGGGATCTCGTGGTTGCTCGACCTGACTCAGACAAAAACCTCCGTGCTTAGAATACAGGCAAGCGTGTGGTCGGGGCAACCATACTTCGCTGGCGACGACGCACTGCCAGCCACAGGCCCGTGGCTGCACACTTTTGCGAGATTCCAGACGAGAAGTTTGGGGTGAGTGGCGGCGCCGTTGAGGGCTGGGCGCTGGGCAAAAAAAAGAGCCCATGCAGGATTTGCATGGGCTCCGATGGATTCAGCAGCGGCAGGGGACGCCGCCGCGGTTACAGCGACTAACTATAGAGCGAACAGCTTAGGAGCCTCGGCACGCTTCTTCAGGCCCTGAACCAGCTGCTTTTCTTCCTCTTGCAGCTTGCGCAGAAGCTCGAACATCGCTGCTGCGCGACGCACATAGTCGCGGAAGGCAAGCATGCCTGGATCGCCAGACATCAGCTGCTTTTGCAGCTCGGTTGGCTCAATCGCAAACACGGTGTTTTGCGGAAGGCCTTTGAGGCCGCGCTGCTGGTACTCGCCACCAAGAGACGTGCGGAACTTGAGCTTGGCTTCCTCGGGCGCGCAGTCGGTCTGACCTGCGGTTGGACACATCAAGGCACCCAGCTCAACCAGCGATGCGCGGGGCAGTTTCTGGCTGTAGTCCAGGATGACGCCGATCGGTCCACGCTCTTGCTTGCCAGCGTTGCCCTTGACGTACTTTTCGATCGAGTCCTTGTCCTTCATGGTCTTGATCGAGTGTTCGTTGAGGAGCTTCGCTAGCACAATCACGTCGTTGTAGTACGTGAACAGTTGCTGCACCACCGACGGCTCGAAAGAGGCGTAGTTGGTGTGAAACAGGTTGCGCGTGATGTCGGGCTCTTTGAAGTCAATCTCAGCCAGCTTTTCAATCGCCGCGAAGTTCGGCGGCTCTTTGTCGCTTAGCTTGATTTCTTTTACCGCGTCGCGGACTTTCTCGACCTGCTTCTGAATCTTATCGGCTTCGTCGCGGACCTTTACGGCCTGCTCTGTGGTGACGTTGTAGTCGCCACGACTTACCGAGATACTGCCAAGTGCGGCGCCGACGCCAAACATCGCTAGCGCCAGAACTGCAGCACCGCCGATCAAGCCCCACGGTGGTGGCTTCTTGTTGGAGTCGGGCTTCACATCGTCGGCATTGCCCGGCAGCGCACCGGCTCCATAAAAGGAAGCCATGTTGGCTGCGAGAGCGGCCTGCTGTGCGGCGTAGGGATCCCGACGAGGATCTGCTGCAGGTGGGGCAGCTTCGGGCGGCGGTGCAAAGCCTGGAGGCGGTGGAAAACCACCGGGCACCGGTACTGACTGCACCGGTCCAGGCGCTGGGACAGGGCCGCCAGCACTGGGCCGTGGAGCAGCGACGCCAGCAGGACCAGCGATCGGGGCTGGTGCAAAGGGGGCGCTGGGAGCTCCAGCGGGGCCAGGAGCGGGAACGCCTCCGCCCTGCTTCTTGAGTCCCAATCGCGCCTTGAGGTCGGTGATGTCCTTGGGACCTTGCTTAGTGTTGTCGGCCAAAGGCCTCCTCCGCGTGCCGGGATTCCGGCTCCAGAAAACTACAGAAAAACTTCTAATTCAGCTTTTGTGAATGGATACATCGCCTACCGTCAACGCTGAGTATGAGATTTACCTAGTTGTATCGCGGTCGTCTTATGCGATCGCAGCTCTGTACTCAGATTTATCGTCGGCGATGACACGGACACAGTCCATGCAGCAGATTGCTAAATCCTACGGACCTCCGCGCCTCGGTGTCAAGCCTTAGCACGCGTCACGAACGTGCCCTTCTAGGATGACCAGGCTGTGGTCCTGCCGATCGTTGCGGCTGGCTCATCTCCCTTTCATGGATGCCAGGGCTGAACCGACTTGGTGCGTTGCCACTCTTCGCTGCTCCTGATGACTTGTGTGTCGCCGGCAGCAGCTGGATCGGTTTACGACATGGCTGTAAACCCGTGTTCATAGTTTTGCACCTCAGGGCGCGCTTCCTTCGGCTCTTGGACTCTTGAAAATCTGGCGCGGCGATTGCTTTGCACAGCAGACAAGAAGGCCTCAGTGGCCAAGCGGTTCTCTACGAAAGGAACTCCCAATGCGTTCACTACTCCTGTCTGCCCTCGCTTGTGCGTCTTTGCTGTGTGTGACTCCCGAGTCGGCTGAGGCGCAGGTGTTCGTACGCTCCTGGCGCCCGTGGGTTCGTCCGGGCGTTGTCTTTATGCCACCACGACCGGTGATTCGGGTCGCTGCGCCGCCGGTTTATGTGCAGCCGTATCCGCAGAACTACTACGCTCCACCACCACCGCCGGTGTACATGCCACCGCAGCCCCCGGTGTACATCCAGCAGCAGCCCCCGGTGTACATCCAGCAGCAGCCCCCGGTATACATTCAGCAGCAGCCTCAGGTTTACATCCAGCAGGCGCCGCCGCCGGTGTATATGCAGCAGCCGCAGCAGCAGGTCTACGAGCAGCCTGCGCCACCCGCTCCGGTTCAGCGCGTGGTCTCTCAAGCTCCAGTCGTAGTGGCGGCTCCCGCGCTGCCGCAGTGGGGCGCCAGGTTTGGCCTTGGTGGTCGGTTCGCCGGCACCATTAATACCGACTCGTTTACCGACTTTAGCCAGCTGGGTTTTGGCGGTGAGCTTCTGTACCGAGCGCACCGTCGAGTCGTCCTCGAGATGGCAGGTGAGTACCAGAAGCGTATCGACAATGGCCTCGCCCGCTACGATGTACCGGTGACGCTGGGTGTGCGCCTACACATTGGTGCGCCAGACTGGGTGGTTTCCCCGTACTTAGTGATGGCTGCCGGTGCCGCGTACGCCAACCTCGACTTCCTGCATGGCCACGATGTGGCGTGGTTTGTAGACGGTCAGCTCGGCGGTGGCTTGGAGATTCGGCTGGGCAAGCACTTTGCTATCACTGGTGATGTGCGAGGCGATGCCCGTCACCGATTGACCAAGCCCGACGAAGCCACTGCCGCCACCGTGAGCCTAAATGGCAAGCCCTTTGCCCCGATGGCAGACCAGTACGGCGCCCAGTTCCGTCTTGGTGCAGCGCTCTACTTCTAACGAGGGTGCTCGCCAGTCCAGCGCTTTCCTCGTCTAGTTCTGACAATCCAAGTCAAAGGGGGCTCTACCCGCCCCCTTGTTCTGGCTACCTGCGGCCTACTTGGCCGACCCCTTGTAAACCTTCGTAGCGATTCAAATTTGCCATAGCCCTCGCGCTGCCAGCGCCTATAGACTAGAAACTGCAAAGTTTTTCTATGGCCGCCGTCAGCATTCGTCATCTCGGGATAGACAAGCCCTCTGCAGCGCGAAAAGCAGCGGGGCCTAATCGTATTTTGGGCGATGTCTCCCTGGACATCGTAGACGGCGAGTTCCTGGTGCTCGTGGGTCCGTCAGGCTGCGGCAAGACCACGCTGCTGCGCTGTGTCGCCGGGCTAGAGGAGCTAACCCGAGGCGAGATCTTCATCGATGGTCAGCGCGTAAACGATCTGGCGCCCCGGGACCGGGACATCGCGATGGTGTTCCAAAGCTATGCGCTTTATCCGCACATGACCGTCTTTGACAACCTCGCGTTTGGGCTGCGGATGCGCAAGACCTCGACCGCTGAGATCAGTCGCCTGGTCGACGAAGCGGCGCAGATGCTGGAGATTCACCACTTGCTGCAGCGCTACCCGCGCGAGCTCTCCGGCGGACAGCGGCAGCGCGTCGCCATGGGCCGGGCGGTGGTGCGTCGGCCCAAGGTGTTCTTGTTTGACGAGCCGCTGTCGAACCTGGACGCCGCCCTGCGTCAGCAGATGCGCCTTGAGCTCCTGCGCCTGCATCGTCGCCTCAAATCGACCATGGTCTACGTAACCCACGACCAAGTCGAAGCCATGACCCTGGCCGATCGCATCGCCGTGCTACGTCAAGGCGCGCTGGAGCAGATCGGCACCCCGCAAGAGCTTTACCTGAAGCCGAAGAACGTATTTGTCGCCAAGTTCTTTGGCGCGCCCGAGATGAACATGCTGCCGGGTCGGATTACCGCCGGGCAGTTTGTGCGTGAAGGGGCCGAGCTGCCGTTGCAACTGCCCGTACCAGGGCTGCCAGATGGCAAGGCGGTGCTGGGCATCCGCGCCGAAGACCTACACTTGATGACCGCCGAAAGCTCCGGGCTGCTATCGGCACAAGTGGATGTCATCGAGCACCTGGGCGCCGAAGACCTGGTACATGTGCGCAGCGGGGCCTCAAGTCTGGTGGCGCGGTGCGCAGTGCAGCAGACGCCGGCCACAGGAGCGCAGGTGCAGCTGCGGCTGGAAGTCGAGCGCTGCCACTTCTTCTCTTGCGAAGACGGGCCCACTGACGGCCACCGCCTGGAGCCAATCGTCTAGTCATGCACGCGCTGTCCTTGCTGCTGCTGACCAAGATCGCCGTCTGGCACGCCTACAGCGGTGGCGAAGAGCGAGCCCTCGAGCAGGTCGTAAAGACCTACAACCAGGCCCAGGCCGCAAAAGCCGAGCCGGTCGAGGTCGAGACCATCCAAGTTCCCTACGGCAGCTTCGCCGACAAGCTGCAGGCCGCGATCCCGCACGGCCACGGTCCCGATGTCTTTATTGCCGCGCATGATCCGGTCGGGCAGTGGGCCAAGCTCGGTCTTTTGCGCAAGCTCGATGACCTGATGCCGGTGCCGGAAGTGACCGCGCCGCTGCTGCCTCAGACGGTGTGGCCGCTGCACGAGGGCGACACCCAGTGGGGCCTGCCGCTATCGACCAAGAGCCTGGCGATGTTTTATCGCAAAGACTTGGTAAAGACGCCGCCTCAGACCACCGCCGAGCTGTGGGCGCTAAGTGCGCAGCTGCGTCAGGGCTGGACCGCGACCGAGCCGCACCGCTACGGCCTGGCTTACGAGGCGGGCAACTTCTTTCAGCACGCCACCTGGCTGCATGCCTTCGGCGGCGCCATCATCCCCAAGGGCGCCGAGCTGCCGCGCCTGGAGACGCCCGAGCAGCTGCTAGCCGCGCGCTATGTCGTGGGCCTGCAGCAGCGCGGCGACATCCCCGAGGATATGACGGCGGTGCTGGTGACGCAGTTTTTCAACCAAGGCCGCGCCGCCGTGGTCCTAAACGGCCCCTGGTTTATCAGCGAGATCGCTCCCGACGTACCCTATGGCGTGGCCCCGCTGCCGCTGGTGTCCGAGACCGGTCTTCCCGGTGCAGCCCTGACCTCGATTGAGGCGGGCTACGTCAGCGCTACCACCAAATCGCCCCAAGCCGCGGCGGACTTTCTGCGCTACTTGGTGGGTCCGCAGTCGGCGCTTACGCGGGCCAGGGTAGGGCGGCAGTCGGTGTCGGACCGGGCGACGTGGCAGCACCCAGACGTGCAGGCCGACCCGGTCTTGCAGGCCTTCGCCGCCCAGCTGCCGCACATGGTGCCCAGCCC
>JAGNNG010000082.1 GCA_017990795.1 Deltaproteobacteria bacterium | reverse complement strand
CTACATATCGACAAGCACAGGATCCTGCCGATAATCCAGATGATCGTGGCTTCCGCTGCGCCAAGAGTTATCCGTAAATACCAAATGGCTAACCGCTAATTCTCCAAGCTCTTTTGGAAGAACTTGCTGACTTGGGCGGTGTACTCGGCGGTGTGATCGGCGAAAGAGGTGGCGTGCTCGCCGCCGGGGATGATCCACAGTTCGGCGCTGGGATAGGCGGACTTTAGGTCGTGGGCGTGGCGCAGTGGAACCAGGCTGTCGGCGTCGCCGTGGATGATAAGCAGAGGACGCGGGGCCAGCTTGGCAACCTCGTCGACGGGACGTGCGCTTAGCAGATCGTACCCAAGCAGCAGACGGGTCCACAGCGACGCGGGAGTCAGCAGCAGCGCGGGCATCCCGGTGCGACTTTGAAAGCTCTCGTGCATGACCGAGCTAATGTCAGCAAAGGCGCTGTCGCTGACCACGGCGCCGATGCCGGGCTCGCGAGCTGCTGCCATCATCACCGACGCGCCGCCCATCGAGATCCCAAGCGCACCAATGTGACGAGGTCCGTAGCCCTGCGCCCGCAAGTAGTCATACGCGCCGAGCACATCGCGGTGCTCTTTGATGCCAAATGACAGGCGCGCGTCGTCGCTCTGTCCGTGACCGCGCAGGTCGATGCTAAGGACCGCAAAGCCGCTGCGATACATCGCGCCAATGAGGTCGCTAAACTGACCGCGATACTCAGCGGTGCGACTAGAGCCCATGCCATGAACCAAGATGAGGGCGTGCCGACCGGCGGCGTGCGGGACATACCAGCCAGCAAGCTGTACGTCGCCGCCTCGGGCCGGGAAGCGCACTTCTTGGAAACCAAGCGGCTGCAGCGCGGCCACTTTGGACGCATCAAAGCGCCGCACGGGCTTTGCCATCTTCAGCGCAATCAGCGCTCCGAATCCGAAATAGACCAGGACCAGTAGCAGCAGCAGGCGACTTAGGAGACGAAACAGGCGACTGGATACAGACGGAGTGTGGCTCATGGGCTCCTCGCAGCGGCCCGAAGGAAACAGCCGCACTTCATCATGCCAAAAAGGACGCTGCGCGGGCTGGGGAATCCGGACCCGCTGCGGGCCAAGAACTACCACCGTCAACCAAAGCCTGCGCTAGGTACCGCCCGGCACCAGCCACTGCATTAGCAACACATCGACAAAGCGCCCAAACTTAAGGCCCGCTTCACGCAGAGTGCCGACGTCGGTAAAGCCCAGCTTCGCATGGAGTCGCACACTGCCGGGATTAGGCAGCGCGATCACGGCAATGACGCTGTGCAGTTTGCGCTCGATGGCGGCTTGCTGGGTACAAGTCAGCAGCTGCAGGCCGATACCTTGGCCCTGCGCTGTCGCTTTTACGTACACCGAGTTCTCGGCGGTAATGCGGTAGGCCGAGCGCGCGCGAAAGCTACCCAGCGACGCAAATCCAAGCACCTCGTCCTGCGCGGAGGCCGCAACCATCACCGGCCATCCGGCGCTGACCAGACCTTGCCACCAAGCCACTTGCTCATCAGCGGAGCGCGGCACTTCATCGAAGGTAGCAACACTGTGAGCAACTGACTCGTTGTAGATGTGACGCATGGCGTCCAGGTCACCAAGCCGGGCCGCGCGAATGCATACCGATTCTGCGTGGGTCTTCAAGAGCATCCGTCCTTTCGTGCGCCGCAGTGTAGCGCGCCCGACGACTGACTAGACCAGCCCGTACCGCCAAGCCAGAGGCTAAGCCAGACCTGCTGGCGGCAATTGACACACCCGGAACGGGACCGTAACAATCGGCCCATGACTCGTCACAATGTGCGCCAGACCGACCCAGAGCTTGCTGCCCTTTTGGACCTTGAAGACCAGCGGCAGCGCGACAAAATCCGCCTGATTCCTAGCGAAAACTACACCTCTGCCGCCGTGCTGCAGGCCAGTGCATCGGCGCTGTCCAACAAGTACAGCGAAGGCTATCCCGGCAAGCGCTACTACGAAGGCCAGCAGTACATCGACCAGATCGAGCAGCTGTGTATAAACCGCGCCAAGAATCTGTTTGGCGTCGAGCATGCCAACGTGCAGCCGTACTCGGGGTCGCCGGCGAACCTGGCGGTGTATCTGGCGTTTTGCAAGCCGGGCGACGTCATCATGGGCCTGGGACTGCCCGCCGGTGGCCACCTAACCCACGGCTGGAGCGTCTCGATCTCGGGCAAGTTCTTTCAGTCGGTACCGTACGGCGTGCGTCGCGACACGGGCCGCATCGATCTCAACGAAGTCGAGGAGCTGGCGACCAAGCACAAGCCGAAGCTGCTGTGGTGTGGTGGCACTGCCGTCTCGCGCACCATCGACTTTCCAGGCTTTGCGCAGATCGCCAAGAAAGTCGGCGCGGTCCTGGTCGCTGACATCGCGCATATCTCAGGCCTAGTCGCGGGCGGCGCGCATCCGTCGCCGGTCGGTCATGCCGAGGTCGTCTCGTCGACCACCCACAAGACGCTGCGCGGTCCCCGAGGCGGCATGATCCTGTGTAACGCCAATCACGCCAGCGCCATCGACAAAGCGGTGTTTCCGGGTCTGCAGGGTGGACCGCACAATGCGCAGATTGCCGCGCTGGCCGTCGCCCTCAAAGAAGCGCAGACCGAAGACTTTAAGCGCTACGCTCATCAGATCGTGCGCAACGCCAAGGCCCTGGCGACGGCGCTGCTTGAGCGCGGCTATGACTTGGTCTCGGGCGGCACCGACAACCACTTGATCCTCATCGACCTCACCAGCAAGGACATCTCGGGCAAGCGTGCGGCGCAGGGCCTTGATCGCGCTGGCATCGAGACCAACTACAACAGCATCCCGTTTGACCCGAGAAAGCCCTTTGATCCCTCGGGCTTGCGCATCGGCACCCCGGCCATCACCTCCCGCGGGATGGGCGAGCCCGAGATGGCACAAGTCGCCGCCTGGATCGACCGCGCCATCGAAGCCGAGAAGCGCAGCGACGCTCAAGCGCAGTCCACCATCGCCGCCGAAGTGCGCGAGTGCTTGCTCCGCTTCCCCGCCCCCGGCCTGTAGAAGAGCCAACTTCTCAATCGCCTCGCGCCGTGCTGGCCAAGCCGCCAGCACGCGCAAAAAAGCGCCCGCATTGCCCGCGCCTCAAGTGACTGCAAGCGGCAGTCTGGAGGCGCTGCGATTTTTTTCAGCTAAGCCCGCGTCAAGATTGACGCAGTTGGGTCGGATTCGTACGATGCACCCACGCTGGCTTGTCAGCGTATTTATGTTTCTCACTAGGAGGAATTAGATGAAGACCCTTCTCAGCATGATGATCCTGGGCACGCTCCTTGGCGCAGCCGCTTGTGGGCCGAAGGCTCAGACCACCCCGGCAACCCCGGCAACCCCGGCAGCCGCTACGCCCAGCACCGTTCCCGCTGGCGCGCCCCCTCCATAAGCTAGCTGCCAGTACCCGTCTGACGCTGGCCCCAGGTCAGTGAATGACAAGCCCGCCTATCGCACGTCGATGGCGGGCTTTTTTATTGCCCTGCGTGGCGCTGCCCCAACAGCACTCGCCGACCCGCCATCAGCAGGTCCAGCTGAGCCTGCATACTTGAAGTCACTAGATCGTAGCAGTGGCGCAGTAGCTGAGGATCGTCGACCTGACTCTCGGGTACCATCGGCAGGCTGATGGGCGGTCCAAAGGCGACTGTGGTCTGGGCTGGCAGCGGAATGTAGGGCAGAAGCCCGCTTGTAAGCCCCCACGGCAGCGACAGTACAATCGGGAAGGTATCCATCCGCATCAGCTTATGCAGCCGCAGCGCTTTGGCCAGGCCCTCGCCCCTGGTCAGGACGATCAGCTGCTCATGAGTGCCCGCCGAGACCACCGGAATGATCGGCACCTGATGACGCAGCGCCTGCTTTAGAAAGCCGGTGCGCCCAGCCAGCTCGATGCGTCCGCGCTGCGCAAATGAGCGACAGCAGTCCCAGTCAGAGCCCGGATAGACCAGCACCAGGTGGCCTTGCTCAAGCGCGGCATCGCTGGCGTTGTGACCGGCGCGTAGCACGCCCAAGCCTTGCATGTAGCGACGAGTGTGCGGGTTAGCATAGATGCCATCGTGAGCCAGCGGATGCACGATGCGCTCGGGACCCAGCGTGTCGCGAACGCCGAGCATCGTAAACATCGTATCGATCGGCAGGACGGCGCCGTTGTGACTGCCAACCAGCATCGCAGGGCCATGGCTAGGCAGGTGCTCAGTCCCGCGCAGCTGTAGCCGAAAATAGTGCTGCCCGAGCGCGCGAAACAGGTCGTGGACGATCTCCAGTAGCTCGGGGTCGCGGGCGTGCAGTTCGGGGGGCGGCACCGTGGCACCTGTGGCGGCAACACTGCGACGCTGGCCAACAAAGCCGGCAATCAGCCGCAGCACTCCAGGCGGCGTCAGTAGCAGCAGATCCCTCGCATCAATCTTCTTACCCGCGCGCTGTAACCAGTTCATCCATCCCGAGCTGCTCATCGAAGGCCTCATTTTTCTGCAGGTTGGGCGCGCCGCTGCGACATCGCCGTCTAGCTGGTCCTAGACATAACCGCAGAAACAAAAAAACCGCGCCCAAAAGGACACGGTTTTTTCGGATGACCCTACGTCCTCGGGCAAGTGCTAACGCCCATAGACGCGGTTAATGAGTCTGTTTTAGCGAACGCCGCCTAGGCCCATCTTGATGGTGCGCATCGCAGCATCAAAGGCGGTGCGGTTGGTGTAGCCGATAAGAACGCCGCCCAGCGCCAGGTTGGCCACCGAGACACCCATCGAGACAATCTTGGAGGCGACTAGCAGATGAAACTTCACAGTGGTGCGATTGCTTGCGACCCACTGCGTGAAGGTAGCGCGCACCTCAGAGTCATAGCCGCTCATGTCGGCCCAGTCGCAAAAGACGGTAATGCGACCCCCGCGTGCAGCAGCAGCCATCTTCTGCACATTCCCAAGTGCAAAAGCCCCGGTCGCCTTATCGAGATGCCCCGTTACCTTCAGATAAATGACATCAGGCTTGAGCACTTGCGTCTCAGCCTGGCCTCTACCTGAATCAAACCGTTCAACCTGGTCTGCCATCTTGCCCTTCTCTGACCGAAGCGAACTTTCGCGAGCTGTGCTCTTTTTGCCGACCAAACACCGATCTGACACCCAATAATAACCAGTCCAAACTGAGGCTGGCAGCGTCTTCGCAGCGGCTGCGCGAAACGAACTAAATTATCGTATCACTACTTTGGATCTTGGTCTGCGCATCTTTTTTGACCAGACGGCCAGCCTCTAGTGTCGCAACCAGCTGGGCGACAGTGAGTGCCATCGGGAAGCATCCTCAGCGACCGCAAGCTGCAAGCATTGTCTTGCGCGCACAACAGAGCACCTTGTACCGCAACGGACCTTTAGCGTAGGTGGGGAGCGTAGACCTGACAAGTGGGTAATTTAGGACCCCTTGACCGCACCTTGGCCCGTCAGGAAAACTGATCAACGAGGGGAACTCGTCACGCGAGGTCTACCTACTGCAGAGGCCCCCAGATCGCGCCACAAGCCAGCCACAAAGTCGCAGGGCGCGTGCCAACCACGCATGGCTTGCAGGCTTTTTACCTAGCACCAAGGGCTCAGGGCCCTTACCGCGCCACGCAGCGCTCGTATGGAGTCAGCATGCAGCTACCTTTCGCAAGTCATCGGTTCCCAAGCGCCGTAGCGGCCAGCGCGGTGGCGTCCTCGGTCTCACTAGCAGGGCCACCGGTTCCCCCCCTCAAGAGCCAGGGCCGGTGCTTGGCCCGGAGCCATCGCGCAGTCCTTGGCGCCGTCGCGGTGATGATGTGGCTGTCACTTGTGGGGTGCAAAGACCCAGAGGTGGTCGCCGTCGATCTAACCAAAGAAGTAGACCTGGCGATCGCAGCGCAGAGGTGGGAGCTGGCCGAGAAAAAAGCCCAAGAGATCGTAAACCTGCCCAAGCTGTCCGAGGTCTCCCGCGACCAGGCCAAGCTGAAGCTGGAGCAGGCACGCTCCGAGCAGCAGGCGCGGGTCCACTACCAGAAGTTTAGCGGCTATGTCAGCAGCGACTACGACATCGCCGTGGCCGCCTACCGCGACATGCCCGAGGGCTCGTACTACCGCCAGCTCGCCAAGGCCGACTACGAGCGCATCCGCACCAGCTATATCCAAGATCACCTAGAGAAGGCGGAGTCCGCGCTGCACAACAGTCGGTGCGAGGACAGCAAGAAACACGTGCAGATGGTCCTGGACGTGGATGCTCAACACACGCAAGCCATCGAGTTAAGCAAGAAGCCCTGCCCGCAGCCTCGCCCTGCAAAATAAGTCATAGGCTAGCTGCGACGAAGCCAGAACACGCCCAGCCCCAGCAGCGCCGTCATCAGCGGCAAGCCCACTAGCAGCAAGAAAAATAGGCGATTTTGATCGGCTTCCTGCAGCACCAAGTGCAGCTGCTCGGGCTGCTTGCCGGCCACGCCGACCTTGACTTGCACGTCGGCCAGCCACTGCGTCACCGTCAGAAGCAGGTCGCGATTCCACAGCACCAAGCTGTCATTCCAGGCCAGTTGAGAAGAGCCCACCACTGCCACCCGTCCTCGCGGCTCGGCCCCTTGCGCTTCGCTTACGACCAGCAGCGGGATTGCTCCAGCTTCGTCGCTGCCTGCGGTGGGTTGCAGCTGGCCTTCACGAATCGCGGCCAAGTCCGTTTCTGCAAAACCTTTTTCGCTGGTGGTAATCAGCTCCTTCGATGAAAAGCCCGTCGCTGGCTGCGCGTGGACAGGACGAGCCAGCGGCCACACCGTACGCTTCCCAATCAGCGCCGCCGTCGCTGGATGCTCTTGATAGGTCTGCTCAACCACCAGCGCCAGACTGGTGCCGACTCGATGCTCAGGGTCGCTGACCACGGCTTGCCCCAGGCGAATCCCAGTGCGCAGCAGCAGAGGCTCCAGCCCGGTATCCAAAAAGCGAGTCACACCCCGGTCGATAAGCGCGCCCAGCAGCAACAGCAAGCGACCTCCGCGATCGACGTACCGCGAGAGCGCCGCAGCTTCATCTGTCAGCAGGGCCCGCTCTGGCCCAACAACGACCACGACGTCACAGCTGGCGTCCACCTCGGACTGTGCGCCCAAAGAATTCGCCAGCCGCACTTGGAAGTTTTCGCGCACCAGCGCCGAGGAAAAGTCCGAGAGCCCGCTACCCGTCAAGCTGTCGTGCTCGGGCTCGCCGTGTCCGCGCACAAAGCACACCGTCGGCGAATGTCCTGCCGTCACGGAGACAATTGCCGACAGCAGCGCGGACTCGCCCAGAAAGGTTCGCAGCGGCGGCTCACGGCCCAGTGCGCTATCGCCGCGCTCAAACTCGCCCAGCTCATGTCGCGCGATCAGCTTGCTACGGCCTTGGCACTCGA
>JAGNNG010000081.1 GCA_017990795.1 Deltaproteobacteria bacterium | reverse complement strand
CAGCAGAAGGCGCCGCTACTGCATCAACATCAGAAGAATGACCGGTAGACATGGGACGCGCAGCCTAACAACCAGCCTCGCGGTCGGTCAATCGCCCTGGAGCCGCAGCGTGGCGTAGTCGCACAGGCGCTGACGCTGCAGCGGCGTCAAGCTCGTAAAGACCAGAAGCAGCGCCTCGGCGCGCTCACGCTCGGTGCCGACATCGACCTTGACCTCGGCAGAGACGGCAGTGGCATCGATCTCCCCATTCCACGCCACGCCCAGGAGCTTCGCGGCGGAGTCAGTCGGTGGCGGCAAGTGAAAGCTGACACGCAGCGGCACTTTGCGCAGCTCGTCGGGGACGGCGGAGCGCAAACGAATCATCTCGCCACTAAGGTCGACCCCAATGCCCAGCCGAAACCAGCGTACAGCTGGGGCTTTGACACTGGCCTTGCCAGACGCTTTGGCAGAGGACGCATTGCGCTGAAGCATGACCGGAACAAAAAGCGGTGCGAGCGACATCGGCCACAGAATTGCGACTCTCCCGGCCAAAGGCAAGCCCTGGCCCAAAAGCGCTGGCGGCCAGCCAAGCCAGCGGTTTCACCCGGCTTCTTAACACCGCCCGCTTCCGCCGTGCTGAGCGACGAAGCGACCCACAAACTCCGAGAGGCGGCCAGCTTGTAAACAGCTCGGAAGGCGTGCTATTGGTGCTCATGCTCTGCGGTAGTGCGCAGCAGCTCCGCGTCGTCGTTAAGGAGTCCCGATGCCCTCGTCGTCTCACGGTTCTGGTAGCGGTTCTGGTCACGGTTCTGGTCATGGTCCTGGTGCTGCCGCAGGTAGTGGCACAGCGCTGGAACAGAGCTGTCAGCTCATCGAAAAAATCCTGGGCCTGTCGGCCACTCACAAGCAGTCCGAGCGCGGCGTCTACATCGACCGAGGCCTGTACGTCATCAAGCAGGGTAGCTCGTACGTCATGATCTCGGTGGTGGCGACGGGACAGCAGCAGGAAAATGCGCTGGTGCGAGTCACCGCGCAAGTAGTGGCTGGCGTTCGCCCCGAGCCACCGCTGCTGCGTCAGCTGATGATCCTCAACGGCAAGCTGCGCTTCGGCGCATTTGCGTATGAACCAAACGGCGAGCTGATCCTGTTTTCGCACGCGCTGCTCGGTGGTGGGACGCTTAACGCCAATGAAGTCTTGGCAGCCGTTCATGACGTGGCGCTGGTGGCCGACCGCTATGACGATCACATCGTGGCTCGCTACGGTGGCCGTCGCATGCAAGATGTCGTCGAGGAATCCGCTTGGGCCAGCGTGCTGCACCTGGCTGGCAACGAGCTGCCCGCGCTGGAAGATGACTTAGCCGGCCCAACCCGTCCCAAGTCGGGCAAAAAGAAGGACGCGTAGACATGACGCTGATGCACGGCGCTCGCGCCAATATCACCGAAGCCATCGGCAACACGCCGATTGTCAGGCTCAACAAGGTCGCCGCTCACGTAAAGAGCTCGATCTATGTGAAGTGCGAATACTTAAACCCCGGCGGGTCGGTCAAAGATCGCATCGCAGTCCATATCATTCGCGACGCTGAGCGGCGGGGCCTACTGGCTCCAGGCGGCACCATCATTGAGGCTACCTCGGGCAACACCGGGGCGGGTCTGGCGATGGTGGCGGCGCTGCGCGGCTATCGCACCATCTTTGTCATGCCCGACAAGATGTCGCAGGAAAAGGTCGCAAACCTGCGCGCGCTGGGGGCCAAAGTAGTGTTGTGTCCGACGGCGGTCGATGCCTCCGATCCGCGCAGCTATTACGAAGTGACCAAGCGCCTCGTCGCTGAGACGCCCGGCGCCTTCCACGCCAACCAGTACCACAACCCCGCCAACCCCGAGGCCCACTACCTGTCGACCGGCCCCGAGATCTGGGAGCAGACGCAGGGCGGCTTTGACGTCTTCGTCTCGGGCATGGGCACGGGCGGCACCATCTCGGGCTGTGGACGCTACTTTAAAGAGCAGAACCCAAAGGTTCACGTCGTCGGTGTCGACCCCATCGGTTCGATCTACTACGAGCTAAAAAAGACCGGTCGCATGACGCGCCCGTTCGCCTACTCTGTCGAGGGCATCGGCGAAGACTTCCTGCCTTCGACCATGAACCTGGACTACGTCGACGAGATCGTGCGTGTCGACGACAAAGAGTGCTTCCAGCTGACCCGCGCCCTGGTTCGCCAAGAAGGCGTCATGTGTGGTGGTAGCTGCGGTGCTGCCGTCGCTGGTGCCATTCGTTATGCTGAGCAGCTCGATCGCGATGGCCATGCACCGCAGAACATCTTGGTGCTGCTGCCCGACGGCTCGCAGAAGTACCTGTCGAAGATCTTTGACGACAACTGGATGCGCGACCAAGGCTTCCTGGAGTCCGAAGATCACCTCGGCCTGGTCAGCGACATCCTGGCTTCCCGGGCGCCGCGACCGGTGATTACGGCGCAGAAGGGCTCGACGCTGCGCGAGGTCATTGCGCTGCTCAAAGAGCACGGCATCTCGCAGGTGCCGGTGGTCGATTCGGGCGACGGTCGGCTCTGCGGCCTGATTGCCGAAGTGGATCTGCTCAATCATTTGCTGGTCAAGGGCGGCTCCCTCGACGAGACCATCGAGCATATCGTCGAAGCTGATTACGCGACGGTGACACCGCTTACCCGCGTGCGACTGCTAAAGACCATCTTTAATGACGCCAAGATGGTGTGCGTGCTCTCGACCGGTGCAGCCTCGACGACGGCGGGACAGTCCAGCAAGACGCCGGTTCCGCGCGACAGCCTGCTTGGGGTCATCACCAAGATTGACCTTATCGACTACCTGGCCACCCGCGACGCCAGCCGCAGTTAACCTTCGCACGCCCTTTGGAGCTGCCTGCAATATCCGACTCTAGCCAGTTGCATCTTGAGACGCTGGCGATCCACGCCAGACAGCAGCTGCAACCCAACAGATGATGAACTGGCGCAGGCCTCTGCGCAGGCTGCTCACTAAAGACTCCACGGCCAAACCTTCATGACCGCAACCAATGCCAAAGATGTGGTGCTGCTTTGTAATCCGCAGGCTGGCGGGCGCTGGCGAGCGCTCGCTGAGGTCCTGGACAGCCCCGAAGCCAAAGGCGTACGCCGCATCGTCACCGATGACATCGAGGACGTCCGCGAAGCCTTAACCAGCGTCGGTCAGCGCGCCAAGCTCCTGTGCATCTACGGCGGCGACGGCACCATCTATCACATCATCAACGAGCTGCTGAAAAACCCGCCCGACGGTCGCTTGCCCCCGCTCGCGTTTTTGGGCGGCGGCACCATGAACGTCACCGGTCGCATGTACGGCATGGTCGCCTCGCCCGGCGAGAACTTCCGCGCCGTCATGAAGGACTACCTGGCCGACCAGCTGGTGTGGCAGCAGGTGCCAGTCGTCAAGGTGAGCTCCGGCTCGCACCACAGCTACGGCTTTACGTTTGGGATGGGTCCGCTGGTGCGCATCCTCGATCGCTACGAGCATGGCCAAAAAGGCAAGCTGGCCGCCGTCGGGATTGGCTTGCGAGCCATCGCTTCTGCCATCAGCCCCATCGCGAGCAGTCTGTCTGGGATCTTGGATCAGATGAACGCATCGGTTATCGCCGACGGCGTTACGCTGCCACATCAGCGCTACATCGCGGTCTTTGCCAACACCACCGGCGCCATCAACCGCGCTATCGAGCCGTTTGCCGACGAGCGCACGCAAGACACTTTCAACTTCCTGGCCTACGCTGTCAGCAGTCGCGAGCTGGCGATGCTGGTGCCTATGCTCGCGCGCGGCAAGCTGCCGCTGGATCGACAGCTCCTGCGGAGCCCAACCGCGCTGTGGCGACAGCTGGCGGCGCTGGCAAGCTCACGCGGTCAGGCAGAGTGGCCGCGCGATCCGCGCTACGTCAACCACGTCGCACGCAGCCTGCAGATTCGCACCGATGAGCCACTGTACACCCTCGATGGAGAGCTGTTGCCGTGCGACCCAGAGAGCCCGCTTGATGTTGCACTGGGTCCAAATCTGCCGCTGGTCAAGCTGACCCCAATTCGCTAGCGCAAAAACTGTCTGCACTGCCCGGTGCACTTCTTGTGAACCGGTGCGCTTTCAGCGGTGTTATATGACGCACCATGCTGAAAAAAACCAAATCCCATCATGTGTCTTTAAAACCCTCTGACTGGCGACTGGCTTCGCTTCGTGGCGCAACTGCTTGTGCTCTGGCGCTTTCACTAAGCCTAGCTGCTGGTCAAGCCCAAGCGGCCCCCAAAGCCGCTGCAACCCCCAAAGCCGCTGCACCAGCCAGCGCTGGCATTGACGAGAGCGTGATCGATCGCTCGGTCAAGCCCTGTGACGACTTCTACCAGTTCGCTTGTGGCGGCTGGCTGAAGAAGACCGAGATTCCCGCCGACCGGCCCTCGTGGAGCCGAGGCTTTTCGGAGATCAACGAGCGCAACCAAGCCGTGCTGCGCGAGAGCCTCGAGGAAGCCGCTGCTGGCAAAGGCACGCGCGACCCGCTGATGCAAAAAGTCGGCGACTTCTACGCCGCCTGCATGGACGAGGAGCGCATCGAAAAGACTGCGCAAGCCGACCTCGCCGCGCTGCTGGCGCCGATTGCCAAGGTCAAGACCGCAGACGACCTGGCCAAAGAGGTCGCGCGCGAGCACCTGTCGCTGGGCGGATCGCTGTTTCACTTTAGCTCGCAGCAGGACTTTAAGGACGCGACGCTGGTGATTGGCAGCCTCGATCAAGGCGGGCTCGGTATGCCCGACCGCGACTACTACTTAAAGACCGACGAGAAGAGCGAGACGCTGCGCAAAGAGTATCTGGCACACGTCACACGCATGCTGCAACTGGCCGGGTCCACTCCAGCCGATGCCGCGACGCAAGCGAGCACCATCTTTGCGATCGAGAAGAAGCTGGCGCTGGTATCGCTGTCTCGCACCGACCGCCGCGACCCGAAGAAGCTGTATCACCGCATCGAGCTGGATGGCGTGCAGAAGACTGCGCCCAAGTTTGCTTGGCAGACCTACTTAACAGAGCTGGGTTTCCCGACGGTGCGCCAGATCAATGTCGCCAGTCCCGAGTTCTTCGCAGGCATGAGCAAGCTGCTCGCCGAAGAGAACATCGAGAACCTGAAGGTCTACCTGCGCTGGCACATATTGCGCGACGCTGCAATGACGCTGTCGAAGGCGTTTGTCGATGAGAGCTTCGCTTTTTACAGCAAAAAGCTGACCGGCACCGACAAGCTGCTGCCGCGCTGGAAGCGCTGTATCAGCTCCACCGACCGCGCGCTGGGTGAAGCACTGGCGCTGCCGTTTATCCAGAAGACCTTTGGCACCGACGGCAAAGCCAAGGCGCTGGAGATCATTCAAGCGATTGAAGGGGCGATGGAGAAAAACCTCAAAGCGCTGTCCTGGATGGACGACAAGACGCGCGCGGCGGCGCTGACCAAGCTGCACCGCATCGCCAACAAGATTGGCTTCCCCGACAAGCCGCGCAGCTACGACACGCTGCAGGTCAAGCGGGACTCGTACCTTAGCAACCTGGCAGCAGCGGCGTCGTATGAGACCAAGCGCGACCTGGCCAAGATTGGCAAGCCGCTGGATCGCAGCGAGTGGCTCATGACGGCACCGACAGTAAATGCGTACTACGAGCCGCTGCTCAACGAGATTGCGTTTCCCGCTGGCATCCTGCAGCCGCCGATGTTTAACCGCGCCGCGCACCGCGCCATCAACTTCGGCGCCATCGGCATGGTCATGGGCCACGAGGTTACGCACGGATTTGATGATGAAGGCCGCCAGTTTGACGCCAGCGGCAACTTGCAAGACTGGTGGTCGCCGCCCGTCTCTGCCGACTTTGACCGTCGCGCCAGCTGCGTAGTCGAGCAGTACAACGGCTACAAGCCCGTCCCTGATGCGCACGTCGATGGCAAGCTAACGCTGGGCGAGAACATCGCGGATCTGGGCGGTCTGAAGCTGGCTTTCGCCGCCTATCAAACGGCTCAGAAGAAGAAAGCCGACAAGGTTGCGCCCGGCGGCTTTACCAACGAGCAGCTGTTCTTCCTCGGCTCGGCCCAGGCCTGGTGCGACAAGCGCCGTCCGGAGTACTCGCGACTGCTGATCAATGTCGATCCGCACTCGCCACCGGAGTACCGCGTCAACGGCCCGCTGTCGAACCTGGAGGACTTTGCCAAGGCTTGGAAGTGCGAAAAGACTGACAAGATGGTCCGCAAAGATCTCTGCAGCATCTGGTAACAAAAAAGCGCCTGAGCGTTTCAAATCGCTCAGGCGCTTGGCATCGCAATCAGACGGGGAACACCAAGTGTGCTCCCCGTTTTTTTATGAAGACTGACAGAGCGCCTTGTTCTTGGCCTGCTTGGTGACTTCTTTGATCTGCTCGGTCGCTTCGTTTTTGTACTTGGTCTTCGGGTAGCGCCGCAGCAGCTCTTGATAGTAAGTCTTGGCTTCGTTGCAGTACTTGAGCGCGTAGAACGACTGCCCGTTTTTGAACATCGCCGTCTCGACATCCTCAGCTTTTGGGAAGTTGTCGATGACCTTGGTAAAGGCGGCGATGGCGTTGGCGTGCTTGCTCTCGCCGAGGTACGCCTCACCAATCAGGTACTGCGCCTTCGCTGCCCGTGCATCGGTGGGATAGCGATTCACAAACGCATCCAGCACCCGGCGCGCATCGTTCCACTGCCGCGCATCCAAGCGCTTCTGCGCCTCGGCGAACAGCCCTTCTGGATTGTCCGGCAGTGGCTGCGTCTTGGGATTTAGCGCGTTGCCGATCTGCTCCAGCTTGGTATCGCTCTGCGCGCGGTACTCGGTAAACGCTTTCTGGCTGGCGTCGAGCTGCCGCTGCAGATCGTCAAACTTGCCCTGCACCTGCATCAGATCCGTCTGCAGCTTCTCGGCCTTCTGGCTGGCGTCGGCAAGGTTGGTCGTCAGTCGCCGCGCCTCTTCCAGCAGCTTGCGCAGCTCTTCGCTCTGCTGCTCGACTTTGCTTGCCAGCTCGGCACCACCGACGGCGTTTTTCATCGAGACTTGCTTAAGCTGATCCAGCTGATCCTGCATCCGCCGTCCCTCTTCCGAGGTCACGCAGCCCCCACTGCCCAGCAGCGAGAGGCCCAGCGGCAGCAGCAGCAGGCGTGATAAGCGACGGGGCGCGCGATGAGAAGCCGACGCTTGCGCGGCCAAGACCCCGGGTTTGTTGTGATTGCTCAAGTGGCTGCTGCTCATCGCCAGTTCACCTCGACACGACGATCACGGGTAAAGCTATCTTCGTCGGTGCCGCTGGAGTCTAGCTCGCCGCGCGGAACCGGATACATCTGCGACTCATCCACGCCCAGGTTGCGCATGCGCTGGCGCACGGCCTGGGTGCGCTTGTCGGACAGCGCCAGGTTGTACTCCGGCGTGCCGCGCGGATCGGTGTGCCCAACCA
>JAGNNG010000080.1 GCA_017990795.1 Deltaproteobacteria bacterium | reverse complement strand
GCGGAAGTCCAATCCGACGCAGCAGCTGCGCCGCCGCATCAAGCACGGCTGCAACATGACCGGCAGCCATCACAGCAGCGGCGTGATACACGGGAAGCTGCTCGGCAGATAGCTGCAGAGGAACACCTCCGACGGCAGTCGCCAGCTCACAAGCCACTGTTTGGCCAAGTGCGTCCCCTGCGACCGCCATCACCACGCCCGCCAAGTCACCATCGGTGGCGGAATCAGAAGCAGCGCCCGCAAGTCCTGCTGCAGCTGCCGAAAACGAGCGCAGCGGATGGAGCAGACCCACTCCCGCCACTTGGCCACGCACCTCTGCAAACACTGCCTGCGGCGACAGAGCCCCGGCGCAGTGCAGCAGGACCGACTGAGCCCCCGCGCCCCCATGAGTCACGACAAACTGGGCCGCTTGCGCAACCGCGTCATCACGGACCGCCAAAAGCACCACGTCTGCGGCTTCTCGGGTCGCGGTCTCGGCCCACAGCGGACCCATTGAGCGCGACCAGTGCCGCAGCGTATAGCCCGCCGCCAAGAGCCGCTTGGCCCAGGCATGACCGACCGGGCCCGCGCCAACGACCAAGACCCGGCGACTAGAGTGCGCCGCCTTTGCCTGCTCGGATTCGCCGTCAGCCACGATAGATTGCGGGGTTAGCGAAAAATTCGGGGTCACGCTTTTGTACTCCTTGTTCGCAGGTGAAGTTACGATCGCCGTCGCTGGTGCACGCCCGATAGCAGGCCTATCAGCTACCGGTTACCTGTTGGCTCGCTTCCCAAATACAGCCGCTGCTCTTGGATGTAGGCCAGGACCGACCTGGGTACCCAGCCGGTTGGCAGCTGACCAGTGTGGCTGGCGGCGGCGAGGCGGGCTCGGACTTCAGTCGAGCTGACCGCTGGCAGTTCCACAGGCTCCGCGTGTCGCACGTCGGTCGGCACCACGGCAACCGTCGATACGCCCTCGGTACCAGCGCCCGCTCCATCATGGAGGGAAGGTCGCGTGCTAAGTCCGCCGCCGCGTCCTAGGACAATGAACGGCACACGCTGCGCCAGCTCCGGGAAGTTAAACCAGCGCTCACGCTCCCGCACAAGGTCAGAGCCGATGACCAACGAGAACGCATGCTCCGGATGCTGCTTCTGCAGCGCCTGCACCGTCACCAGCGTATAGCTAGGTCCACCCAGCTGCTCCTCTACCGTGCTGACCCGCACCCTCGGACCCAGCGCTGCCGCCATGCGCTGACACATTGCCACCCGATGCGCAAATGGCGCGGACCGCTTGTCAAACGCATGACGGAACACCGGCATGATCCAGACCTCGTCCACCGGGTGCGTCTCTAGAACGTACAGACAGGCCAGCTGATGGCCGATGTGCGGCGGGTCAAAGCTCCCTCCGAAAAGCGCGACACGCATGGGCCCATGGTGCGACTGAGGGATTCTGTTTGCAACCCTGGGGTCTACACCCCCAGGCAAGTGGCCAGCTTGCTCCCACGGCTGCAGCTGGGTAGCGACGACAAGCGGTGCTCAACCTGCAACGACTGGTTTCCACTGCGACTGGCATGGGCACTGCAATATGCAAGTACGCAGTTGGGCACATCCTGGCCCAATCGCAAACCCCAGCAGCGGGCCACAGCCAGCGCCCGCAATCGATTCGCCCAAGCCGGCGATCACGAGGTCTTCATCATGAAAAATACGACGCTAAAATTTCTTTCTTTGGTCTTGGGCGCGGTCGTCGCGCAGTGCGGCTCTCCACTTGAGGACAACCTGGTTGAAGATCTAGGCCCGTACGCCGAGCAGATGCCGTGGGCCGAGTACATGGCGGCAGCCACCGACACCGTTGCGCAGGCTGCTGCTTCTTCTGCCTGTACCACCGCATCGGTGCGCGGCCTGTCTGACCAAATCGTGGCGGAGATGAACTGCATCAAGCCCAACTTGATGAGCCGCATCGATGGCCTAAACGTGTCGCTGGGTGGTGCAGCGCTGCCCTTCTTACAAACGCCCGCAGCCAATGCCCTGCGCGCTGCGACTACTGGACGCGCCAAGCTCGGCATCAACTCCTCACTGCGTTCTTTGGCGCAGCAGTGGATGCTCCGCAACTGGGCCGACACAAATCGCTGTGGCGTCTCGATTGCCGCCCGTCCTGGGGCCTCAAACCACGAAGACGGCCTCGCCATCGACACCTCGGACTACTCAAGCTATCGCTCGGCGCTGACCGCAAACAAGTTCTCTTGGTTCGGTAGCTCTGACGCTGTTCACTTCGACTATAGCGGCGCAGGCGGCGTCGATGCCCGGGGCGTGCTCGCCTTCCAAAGGCTGTGGAACAGGAATAACCCCGGCGACCGCATTGCCGAGGACGGAAGCTACGGACCAAACACCGAAAGCCGCCTCAAGCGTTCCCCGCGCGTCGGCTTCCCCGGCACCCAGTCCTGCCGCTAGCCAGCCTTTCAGTTCCGCCCTGCACCTAGGCACCTAAGCGAAGCACACAAGTACTAGGTGCTAGGGCGGATTCGCCCCTTCCCTTCCCCACATAAGCCCCGGTCCGTACCGCTGTAATTCCCTCTAGCCAGCAAAGAAAAGCTCTTCCCGGCAGAAGCTGAAATTTGATAACCTAATCGCGATGCTAAAGAAGCCCTCTGCTGGGCTGTACTACGGGGTACCTGATAAGCGAGCCGCGCAGCCAAGATGCATGCGATGGCTGCAGCGGGATGGGCACCTTGGCCACGTGGTTTCCTGGGAAGTGATGTAGATGTCGCGCGACCTGACTGGTAAGACCGTGGGCGGCTTTCGACTGAGCGACATCCTCGCGCGGGGCGTCGGCAGTACCGTCTATGCAGCAGAGCAGACCTCGACCGGCGAAAAAGTGGCCATCAAAGTGCTGCTTAGCGAGCTACCCAAGGACAAGGCTGCAGCCGCCAAGCTCCTAGCTGAGGTACGTCGAGCAACCGCCATTCCGCACCGCAACCTAGTGCCAGTCCTAGACGTCGACAGCGTTGAGCACAAGGGCAAGCGTCATCTATATGTCGCAATGGAGCTGCTGCATGGTGAGTCGCTAAAGTCGCGCCTCGCCGCCACCGCTGGCCAGCCACCGCATGCCCTGCCACTGCACGTGGCGCTGCAGGTCGCAAGTGAAGTCGGCGGAGCCCTACAGACCCTGCACCAAGCAGACGTGGTCCACGGCGGCATCAACCCCGGGTCCGTCTTCTTAGTACCGCCCAGCGACGCCAAGAAGCAGCAAGACCCCGACGCAGAAGAGCAAGTGTATCTGCTGGATACCGGGCTGCTTGCCGCCTCGGAAACCGGAGCGAAGTCGAGTAAGCCGCGCACCATTGATGATGTCTCGGCACTGGCACAGCTGGTGTCAGACATGCTGGGCGGTCTGCCAGAGACTGCGACGAACGGAAAAAACGCGGTCCTGCCCTTGCACTGGCACAACCGCAAAGTTCCTGCTCGCGTCGATGCTGCACTGCGTGCAGTCCTGGGTCATTCCAAGGGTGCGGAGAAGGGCTCGCAGATTGACTCTGTAGGCACGCTGGTCTCGGCGCTGCTGGGTACGGTGGATACGCTGCCCTCTCTGCACAGCTGGTCTGAAGAGGGTCGCCGCGGCATGCCAGCCCCACGCCGCAACAGCAACCTCCTACTGGCTGCAAGCCTGGCCCTACTTGGCGGCGCTGGCGTTGGCTATTTGATGCACTCGCCCGATCCTGGACCGACGGCAATCGTTCAAGATCTGGCCCCTGTACGCGTCGATCTGGCCGCCCCCGCGCCCGCAGACCTAAGCGCCCCCCACGATGGCAGCGCGGTCAGCGCGCCAAGCGGAACGACGCCTTCTGGAGCCGAGGCAGCCGCCCCGCCCGTTTGGAAGAAGCGCACCGGACCCAAGATTCCACCGCTGCGTGACGCCGAAGGCATCGGCCCCCCCGCTCCTCCTGCCGCACCTGTTGCGCCTGCCGCGGCTGCCGCGAAGCCGGATACTGCCGCAACACCGGCAGCCACTGCGACCAAGCCTGCAGCCATCGCGACACCCCCGGCAGCTGCGACTCCAGTAAAGCCTGCAGCCGCCGTTACTCCTGCAGTCAAGCCGACTCCAGCGACAGCGGCAGCGCCCGGTGCGACAGCGGTCAAGCCCACGGTGTCTGGCCCGACGACGCCCGCTCCCGCAGCCAAGGCGCCCGCCACGCCCCAGAGTCCTTCAGTCGAAAAGACGACTGCGCCCGCAGCAAAAACTCCGCAATCCACGACCACGGTTAGCCCGCAGCCGGCCCGAGCCGCTGAAAACCAAGAGGTGAAGTAGTGAAGCGCTACGTCTACTCCCTGCTGTTCGCTGCATCCTTGTTGCCTGGCATCGTCGCCGCCCAGCCCGCGCCAGCTCCGGCTCCAGCCGCTGCAGCGGCAAAGCCTGCGACACCCGCCCAGCCCGGTGCAGCCAAGTCCACTGCCGTAAACCCCGTGACCAATGAGCTGGCCCAGCGAGCCATCGCCGCCGCGCAAAAGGATCAGTACGAAGAAGCACTGAACCTGTTTCGCCAAGCGTATCGCATCGATAAAAGCCCGCGCTGGCTTTACAACATGGGAGTCCTGCACGACCGCATGGGTCAGTGCGATGACGCCGCATTTTTCTACCGCGCCGGCCTGTACGGCAAGGGCGTGCTGCCGCAAGACACCGATGCTGTTGATAACCGTCTCGGCGTCCTGCAGGACGAGTGCAACTTCAAAGAGCGGCACAAGCAAGTTGCCGATCGCCATGACCGCGCCCGCCGCTACATGGGAACCAAGCTGTGCGCCCTAGCGGAAGACATTCTCAGCGGCATCGCGACCCCTGCTGAGCGTCAAGCCGTAGAAGCCTGCAAGGCCGAAGAGGCCAAGCTCGTCAGCCAGAACAAGTAGCCGACCCGCCTGCACACCGCTCGCTCTCGGAAGCTGGGCATTTTTCAGCTGCGCGAGCGGTTCTTGGCCCAGAAAGAGTCGGCCCGGATAGGATGGTCTTATGACCGCTTCCCGACCTCGCCTTGCACCGTCCCTTGGCCCGCACAGCGCGGCGCAGCCACACTCCTCAACTAGCAAATCTTGGAAAAGTCCCCCGCTGCTTGGGCTGCTGCTGCTGGGAGCGACAACGCTCACTCCAGTCCGAGCACACGCCTACGCCATCGATATCCATGCCGAGCTGTCACGGCAGGCCCTTGGCAAAGCGGGTCTTACCGCCACCGCAGCTGCCATCAGCCTTCCGGAAGCGGACCAGACGCGGCAGGCGATCGACACCTTCGCGCGCAACGATGCCTCGCTAAAAGAGGCGTGGGTCCGTCGCTACCCCCAAGCTGCCGACTTTGACACTTTTGCGTTTAAGCAGTTTTTGCAGCTGTCGGCAGGCAGCCAAATCTATGGCATCGACCGCATCGACAGCGTGCTAGCCGGAGCCACGCTGCTAGAGATCACCGCGCGCGGCGCCAGCCAGCCCGACGAGGACTTTCGCAACCGTGAGCGCTACGCCTACGACGCCAAGCGACAGCCCCTCAAAGACTCGCAGGGCGCCAACTTGCCGGCAGACCCAGCGCTGCTAAACATGGGCCGATTGGGCGCGCTGTCCAGCCAGGCCCATGCCCACTACGGTCTGGCCAAGGTCGAGTTCTCTGACGATCCCGATGTCCTGAAGAAAGAACCCAAGCGGTTCGCCAAGAAGATTGGATTTGCCAACGGGCCGATCATGACGCTGGCTGCTGAGATGGCCCAGATTCATGCCGATCTGGCGCTGCTGGCGGCCCTTTCGGAAGGCAGCACCGCCACGGAGCGTAGCTGGCAGTGGACCGGTCAGGGCTTTCACTACCTGCAAGACATCGGCAATCAAATCCACACCGTGCAAGTCGGTCTGTTTGACTTCTTCATGGACGCCTTTACCGAGCGCCTCAAGCTCGGGCTGCTCACTGGTGGCGGCTACCTGGGCAACATGCGCAGCCTCGGCTCGATTGGCATCGACATCCTGACCAATCACCACACGCTGTCCGAGGAGCTGACCCGCAAGCGCGTGTTTGCAGCCAAGGCGGGCAATGATGATGCCGACGCCAAGCGCCTGCTCGCTGCGCCACAGCAAGACGACGCTGACTTTGCCAAAAAGCTCGACGCGGCGCTGGGCGCAAGTCCCGAGCAAGGTGAGTATGCGCTGGCCATTACGCGCACGCTGATCGATGTCTCTAGCGACGAAGGCGACGACGTGTACCGGGCCACGCGCGCCATCGCCGATCCCAAGCTGCGCAGCCGCAATGTGCGCTTTGACGAAGATCACGACGACCCGGATATGTTCATTCGCAAGCGCACCCCCGACCTTGAAGGCTCGTACGTCGAGTTCTGGGCCCTGCAAGAGCGCGCCTTCCGTCGTGTCGGCACCGCCCTGCGGCTCTGGGTCACCCTGCAGCAGCAAGCGATTGCCGCGGCGCAGACCCCAGAGCAAAAGGCCGCCCTGCGCGCCACCGTCACCAAGCGCCTCATCACTCGGCAGCTCAAGATGCTCGATGAGGCAGACGCTCGCTTGGCGAACTACTTGAGCGATCCGCCCAAGAACGTCACCGCCCCCGAGCGCGCGCCCGAGATCTTGGCCATTGATGTCGTACTGATCGGCCTAGGCATCGGCTTGCCCACCTGGGTGCTGCGCCGTCGCAAGCGCCAAGCTGCCGCGAAAAAGTAACCGCAAGCCCGCTCCGCTGCGCCAACTTGGATCAGCTGCTCCAGTTTGGCGCAGTCTTTCGCAACGCCACCGCCCTTTTCAGTCGCAGACTCCCTCCACCGTTCCAGTCGTCGTCGTAATTCCGCAGGGTTAAGCCAAAAGCCTCGCTGTTGGCACTGGACCTGCTTTGTTCCTTGGCGCACGCCCAGCTGTTCCGTTTTGGCTCGGCGCGGTCCCGGTCAGGCCCACCGCTCAAGGAGCATGAACATGAGCAAGATCAAAGTTCCCGACGACATCGCCGCCCAAGCTGCCACTCCGCCATCGTCCCTGGCTCGCTACGATGCCGGCTGGCGCAACGGCAAGCCCGTCGAGGACCCAGCCAAGCTAAAGCGCATGGGCTTTATCACCGCCAAGCCCAGCGAGTACTTGGTCGTCGTCACCGGTGGGCGCATCAATACCCGCCGCAGCGGCCAAGGCAATCGCGTGTGGAAGTGGCCCTGGAACGCTGTCGCCATCGTGCCCACGACGCTGCAGCAGATTGAGTTTTCTGCCGACCAGATCACGCGCGAGCGGGTCGGGGTCACCGTCACCGGCATCGCCGTCTACCGCATCGCGCAGCCCGAAGTTGCCTACCGCATGCTCAACTTCACTTACGGCGAGCGCGCCAGTGAGAAGCTGGCCCAGACCCTGCGCGAGATGTTTATCGGTGCGGCGCGGCGGCTTATCGCCAACCTGACGCTGGATCAGTGCCTGATGAACCGCAAAGAGTCGATCGCCACCTACCTGATGCAGGAGATCGCGCCGGTCGTCTCAGGCA
>JAGNNG010000079.1 GCA_017990795.1 Deltaproteobacteria bacterium | reverse complement strand
CCGACAAGATGGTCGAGGAAGTCCGCAAGTTCAGCCCCGGCGACATCGACGGCTACCTGCGCTTCGTGGCCGAGAGCGAAAAGATCTTCCGCGTCGGTTTTGAGCAGCTGGGCGACGTGCCCTTTGGCCGCTTGACCGACATGCTCAAGATTGTGCCCGCCATGATGAAGCTGCGGTCGCATCTGACGGTGTATCAGATGGTCAAGCGCTTCATCAAAAGCGACGAGCTACGCACCGTGCTGAGCTTCCACCCGCTGCTGGTCGGGGGCAATCCGTACCAGACGACCTCGATCTACGCCTTGATCCTGTACCTGGAGCGCAAGTGGGGCGTGTGGTTTGCCAAGGGTGGCACCGGCTCGATCGTGCGCGCGCTGGTGGACCTGTTTGTGTCCATCGGTGGGCAGATTCGCCAGTCCGAGACCGTCGAGCAGATCCTCACCGAGTCCGGGCCCGAGAAGCCGCGGACCACTGGGGTGAGGCTCAAAGGCGGGGCGGTGCTGCCGGCGCAGCTGGTGGTCAGCAATGCCGACGTGGGCTTTACCTACCGCTACCTGCTAGAGGAGGGAGCCCGCGCCAAGTACACCAACGAGCGCGTCGAGCGCATGCGCTACTCGATGGGCCTGTTTGTGGCCTACTTTGGCACCAAGCAGAAGTACCCCGACATCGCCCACCACACCATCCTGCTAGGACCGCGCTACCGCGGACTGCTGGACGACATCTTTACGAATAAGAAACTGGCCGACGACTTCTCGCTGTACCTGCATCGGCCCAC
Organism: Deltaproteobacteria bacterium; assembly: GCA_017990795.1. GTDB lineage: Bacteria > Myxococcota_A > Polyangia > Palsa-1104 > JAEUJZ01 > JAGNNG01. The sequence goes on along the minus strand of JAGNNG010000079.1, from coordinate 6,712 downwards.
GGCCACCGATACCAGCTTGGCCCCAGAGGGCAGCGATGCGTTCTATGTGCTGTCACCGGTGCCCCACCTGGGCGGCGACAACCCCGTCGATTGGGAGAAGGAAGGCACGCCGTACCGCGACCGCATCTACAAGATGCTGGAGGAGACCTCCCTGCCCGGCCTGTCGCAGTCGATGGTGACCACGCGCCACATCGCGCCCAACTACTTCCGCACCGAGCTGTCCTCGCTATACGGCAGTGGCTTCTCCATAGAGCCCATCTTGCGCCAGTCGGCCTACTTCCGACCCCACAACCAGTCCGAGGATGTCGAGGGCCTATATATCGTCGGCGGCGGCACCCACCCAGGAGCGGGTATGCCAGGGGTCCTGTCGACCGCAAAGGTGGTGGACCGACTGATTCCGCGCATTCCGGGGGCGCCGCAGGGCTCACCGATTGCAGGGACACACGCCTAGCACCACGTTCATCAGGTCAGTCGGGGGGGCTGACTGCTACTTGGGTTCGCGTGCAGGATCTGGGGCAAAGCTAAGGACTACGCGCGGACCTCGGCCTTTGCTGGCGATGGCGGGAAGGACTTCGGCTACGGCGCGCTCGGGGGCGACGCCATGCTGGACTAGGTAGTTGCGGACCGCGATGGCCTGCTGCTCTGCGATAAGTGGAGCGCTGCCCGCTTCGGGGGCCAGTAGGATGCGCAGGCTGCGCAGCTCCGCATGATGAACCAGCAGATCGACCACCTCATCGAGGAGCTTGGCGCTCTCGGAGGTCAGCTCGGCGGCGGCGGGCAGAAACTGGATCGGCTCTCCCAGCAGGATCTCGGTGGTGCCTAGCTGGACCCGCGGCACCTTGGGGCGTCGCGAGAGCTGGAGAGTCAACCGCTGCTCGCTACCCACGGGCAGCACCAGAAGCTGCTCCCGCGAGAGGTAGCCACTGGCATCGGCACGCAGCAGCCAGGGACCTGCGGGGACGCGCGCCACCAGTAGACCGGCCTGCATGGAAAGCTCCACGCTCTGCCCTTGTCGCGACAACACTGCGGTCGCCGCCGCAATCGGTCCCGACTCCTCACGTAGCTCGAGCTGCAGGCGCGACAGCTGGTGACGTTCGATCGGTGGCAGCAGCAGCCGCACCTGCGCAGAGTCGGAGCCCCGCAGCAGCACCACTTGGCGCCCGGTCTGATGGTCGCCGCGGCTGGCTTCTACCACCACTGCTCGGGCCGACAGCGGGGCACTGCGAAACTCGCCACGCTCATCGGTCAGCACCGCGTTGTGATGCGCGCCGACAAACCTCACCACGGCATCAGGCAGCGGCACCTGCGTCTGCGCATCGACGACCACCCCAACCACCGAGCCGGCCCCCAGCTGCTGCTGCTCGCTGGCGGGCTGCGACAAGCCCTCGCGCGAGGGCGGCTCAGGATGCGAACTGGTCAGGTCCAGCTCCCAGGTTAGGGCTCCGTAACCAGCCACGGCAGGGAGCTTTTGGCCCATGGCGTAGCCCGCGCTCTGCAGTCCTAGCTGCAGACCTAGCTCTAGCGTCATCGGCAGACCCAGACCTAAGCGCCCGCCCAGCGTCAGCCACTGCGCCAAGCGATCGTCGACCGGTGCCTCGGTGGCCTGCATGCGCAGCAGCGCCGCTACCACTGGATCACCGTCACCAATCATGGCGTTTATGCGGTAGACAAGCAGCGGCTGCAGCCAGACGTGCCGAGCCAGCTCTAGGGTTGCATCCACGCCCAACCCTAGACGCAAGCGGGGCTGTCCAACGCCATAGCCGGCGGTCGCGATCAAGCGCGTGGCCAAGCACTCTGCGCCGCCAAGTGCCATGCAGTCCTGGCTGCTAAGCAGTTGGCTGCTGCGGTCATAGACGTAGCCGAACAGAAAGTGCAGCCGCAGCGGTAGTCGAGGAAAGCGACGCTGCAGCTCGACTGAGCCGAGTAGGTCTAGGCCTAGATCGAGGCCTCGTACACTAGGGCCCAGATCGTCGGGACCACTGTGAAAGCGCAGGTAGGGCAGCAGCGCCGCGTGCGCCATCGTGCCCCAGTCCGCGTGCAGCTTGAAGCCCAGCGAGGTCTGGCCAAGTGCCAAGATGGGCGCAGTGGGCTGGGTATCGGTGCTCAGGGGCCGCTGATTGCGGGTGTCGCGACCGCCTAGCCAAGCGAACGCCTCGACGTGGTGACCCAGCGAAGCGGCCAGCTGCACGGTCCCTGCTAGCTGTGTGTGTCGATCCCCAAGCAGCAAGTATCCCGACTGCGCAAAGCCCGCCACCTGCACCGACAGCCGCAGACGCCAAGGGCAGCCAGCCTCGGCGATAGGAAGGTCAAACAGACCGGTACCGCCCGTGGCAGAGAGTCCGGTCCGGCACAGCGCCATCGGCGTAGGCTCGCGGCGCGCGGGCTCAGCCTGGACCTGGCCAACGAGCAGCAGACTACAGGCCCCAAGTAGACGCCACGCCCGACGGATCAGCACTGTGGAACGGCCCGACTTGGTGCGGGGGTGCCGCGGTGGCATCCACACCGGCGAACCGCAGGTGGAGCCCGGCGGCACTTCGTGGGGCAGCTCTCTTTTCGGGCGAGACGACGACATGACAGCGTATCTTTAGATACCACATGCGCGGACCGACTCCGCGCCTGCCATCAGCGATTGAGCAGGGCGGTCAGGAGCGCAAGGGCAACAGAAGCCAAGACGATGATTAGCCAAACCCACTTGGGCAAGTCGCCGGAAGCGACAGCTGGGGCTGGGTTGCGCGCCGAAACCACTGGCGGTGAAACAGCAGCCAAAGGCGCAGCGGGAGGCGATGATGTTGAAGCTGCAGCGACAGCCGCAACTGGCGCATCGAGAGCCGGACTAGACTTGGGCAAGGCAGGCGCGGGTGCGGCAGACGCTACGACTGCGGGGCCAACCACCGCTGCGGCGATACCGGGTCCAGGCTCGGCCACAGCCGCGTTAACAGAATGTGCTACCGATGCAGCGACCGGCTGGCTGAGAACCAGCGCTTCTGCATCACCGCTGATCCCCGCAGCAGCGTTTGCAATCAGGGACGCTGGCACCAGTGGCTCCTGATTTCCGGAGGATGCAGCCGCACTGGGCACCACCGCGACATCGTGGCGCGCGTCAACGGTGGGCTCGTGCGCTTCGGGGACGTCCTGGCCGCTACCGCCGACGTGGATAACCAGCTGCTGACTGTCTCCAGCGTCCAGCGGCTCTGGTGGGGGAAACGACGGCACCTTGATCTGATCCAGCGAGGGCCGACGACGAGAACGTGCCAGCGTCTCTTCGCGACTGGGCTGGGGTGCCTCTTGAATCAGGTCCAGAATCGAGACCTGCCGCAGCTCTCCAGTAAGACCTGAGCGCTGGTTGGGAGCAACGGACAGCGGGGCCAGCGGCGACGGCAGCGCAGAGTGCTGTGAAGTCACGCGCAGCGTCGGCAAAGGCCCACCAGCTGAAACCGCAGGCGGTGGCGGCAAGCTAATCCGTCGCATCGGTCCCGACAGTCTGGCCGTCGGTGGCGATGGCATCACCAGCGCATCACTAAGTGCCTGCGGCAGAGGCTGTGGAGCTGCAGCCTGGCCGGTCAGCGCCCGCTGCATCTCTTCCGCCGTTTGGAATGGCTGATGACCAGGGGCTCTCACAGCGCGCAAGACCAGCTGCTGCAGGAGCTCGGGCTGATCGGCGAGTGCGGCGGCGGCGTCGCTAGCGTCGGTGGTTTGAAGTCGCTTGCCGGTCAGTAGCTCAAACAGCAGCCCGCCAAGACTTCGCAAGTCCGCAGCTGTCGCTTCGCGCAGCGCAGGCCCCATGCCCAGCACCGCCAGACCATGTAGCTTGGTTTGAGTGAGGCTATGCAAGCCCGAGGCAAAGTCATCGCTGCTGGCGACGTAAATCTGGGAAGCATCCAGCGCGCCGTGAGCAATTCCCAGTCGCGCCGCAGTGCTAAGCAGCGATAGCAGCGGTCGCAAAAACGCCGTCGTCGTGGCGGTCGCCGTGGCCGGCTCAATTAAGCCAGCTGCGGGTCGCTGCCTCTCGTCGATGACATCTTGCAGCGGTCGCGCCTGCAGTAGCTCGCAGATAAAGAACCGCGAGCCGTCTCGCTCTGTGCCATCTTCGAGCAGTCGCAGGATGTTCTTGTGTTGATCGAGCAGTCGCAGTGCCTGCAGCTGCTTCTGCAATCGGTCGCTGGCCGTGGCATCGCGGGCATTTTCGCCGGGCAAAAGATCGATGGCGGCGCGCGTCTTCTCGATCAAATGAAACGCCGAGAAAACCGCCCCGCCGACGCGCCGCGTGAGCACTCCATCGACCTTCCACCGCCGACCGACGGTATCAAAAGTCAAAGGGGTGCCATCGCTTGCGCAAGCCACGGTCTGCGATGGATAGGTTGCGCCACACTCAAAGCAGCGCTTTAGCTCAGCCACGGACATGATTGCTCTTTTTGTGGTTGCCCCACCTTACCACGCCGAGCCATTTCTTTTTTGTAGGAAGCGCAGGAGATCGCTGTTTGCTTCGCAAAAGCGTTGGCGTTGCCAAAAAGACGGAGCCGAGCCCACGCTTGTCGCGTACCGGACCCAATTCACTTACAGCTCACTTACAGCACGCCCAGCAACCTACAGAGTGGGCCGATAAGTCCGAGCATGCCCACAGTTATGCGAGCTGGTTTGCAGCTTGTCGGCATCGAAAAATGCGGGCACCAAAAGCAAGGCAATGACGCGCAATGACAATTGAATGACGCACCCTGCTGGAAGACAGGTGACGAATCCCTTGCCTTTCGCTAGACTGCCGCAACTATGTATTTAGAGTTCCTGCACAGTTAGTAGGAGCTCCTGCGGTCACGGGCAGCTAAAGGAACTCGACCTTCTCTTTGGCCTGCTTTGGGTGGACAGCCCAGCCGCCGCCGACTTTCCAACTAGCCCTTTTGCAGACGAGGGACCATGTCGAAGAACACGCTGACCGTCACAGACAACCGCACCGGCAAGACCTACGAAGTTCCCGTTACCGATGGCACGATTCGCACCGCGGATCTTCGTCAGATCAAGGTCGCAGCTGACGACTTTGGCCTGATGGGCTACGACCCGGCGTTTTTGAACACGGCGTCCTGTCGCTCGGCCATCACGCTGATTGATGGCGACCAGGGCATCCTGCGCTACCGCGGCTACCCCATCGAGCAGCTGGCAGAGCAGTCCAGCTACCTAGAGTGCGCGTACCTGCTGCTCAAAGGCGAGCTGCCCGACGAGAAGCAGCTGAGCAGCTGGATCAGCGAAGTCACCCTGCACACCTTCGTTCACGAGAACGTCAAGAGCTTCATCCAGGGCTTCCGCTACGACGCTCACCCGATGGGCATGTTCCTGTCCACCATCGGCGCGCTGTCCACGTTTTACCCAGAGGCCAAGGAAGTCCATAACAAGGAAATCCGGGCCCTCAACACCATCCGTCTAATTGCCAAGGTGCCGACGATTGCCGCGATGTCTTACCGGCACAGCCTCGGTTTCCCACTTGTTTACCCCGATAACTCGCTGTCGTTTGCCGGCAACTTCTTGTCGATGATCAAGAAGATGGCCGAGCCGCGCTACCGGCCAAACCCGGTCCTAGAGCGTGCCCTCGACGTGCTGTTTATCCTGCACGCCGACCACGAGCAAAACTGCTCGACCTCGACGATGCGCGCGGCGGGTAGCTCGCTGGTTGATCCATACTCGGCAGTGGCGGCAGCGTCGGCGGCTCTGTATGGTCCGCTGCACGGTGGCGCCAACGAAGCGGTGCTGCGTATGCTCCGCGACATCGGCCACGTCAACAACATCCCGGCCTTCATCAAGGAAGTCAAAGAGGGCAAGGGCGAGAAGAAGCTGATGGGCTTTGGCCACCGCGTGTACAAGAACTACGACCCACGCGCCAAGGTCATCAAGAAGCTGGCCGACCAAGTGTTCGAAGTCACCGGCAAGAATCCGCTGCTCGATATCGCGCTGGAGCTAGAGCGCATCGCGCTGCAGGACGACTACTTCGTCAAGCGCAAGCTGTACCCGAACGTCGACTTCTACTCGGGCCTGATCTACGAAGCGATGGGCTTCCCGACCGACTTCTTCACGGTCATGTTCGCCATCCCGCGCACCGTCGGCTGGCTGGCCCAGTGGAGCGAGATGCTCGACGACAACGAGCAGAAGATTGCGCGCCCACGCCAGATCTACACCGGCCTCGATCGCCGCGAGTATCCAGGTGGTCGCCCGCATCCATTCGAAGCAGAGCGCAAGCGCACCAACTAAGCCCAACAGCAGCACGAGCCCGCAGCGTTATGCGAGTGGGCTCGATAAGCAAAAACCCCGTCCGGGTCAGACCCTGACGGGGTTTTTTATTGTGCAGCAGCCTTGGATGGATGCTGTCGCGCGGCCCCCATTAGCAGCAGCTAGTCGTTTACGACGACGTCAACCTTTTGACCCTTGGCCACCATCGTTGCAGCCGCAGGCGTCTGCCTCAAGACTGCGCCATCGGCGGCGTTGTCATCGCTGCCTTTGCGTACATCGCCCAGCACCAGGCCCAGCGCCTCCAGTGCCGCTTTGGCTCCACCTAGGCTCTTGCCACGGACGCTGGGTACTGCGACCTGCTCGCTGGCCTTGCTAACCTGAAGCTCGACGGCATCACCTTTTTTTAGCTTCTCGCCCGCGGCGGGTACCGTCAGGATTACTGCGCCCGGCGGCACCGTCGGCGAGACTACTTCTGTGACATTGCCCGCGCGCAGTCCGTCGC
>JAGNNG010000078.1 GCA_017990795.1 Deltaproteobacteria bacterium | reverse complement strand
GCGCATCTTTGGGACACAGGTCGAGCGGGCTTAGGCTGTGCGCGCTCTCGGGGTCGCCGTGGTGAGCGTGGGGGTGACCGGCCAAGACCAGATAGATGCGGCCTGAGGGCGCGCTCTGTCCTGCTTGCAGCACCAGCAGCTCGGCTCCCAGTGGCTCTTGTCCGCACAAGCGGCCTAGGTCTTGACCGGCATGGGCGCGCGGCCAGGCCACAAGCGGTGGTTGGGGTTGCAGCGTCGGAAAGTGCAGCACCTCGGGCGGCGGCTCCGCTGGGGCAGGGGGCTTCACCGCAGCCGGAGCAGCGGCCACCACTTTGGGACTGGGCTGGGCTGCGGACATGACCGGCTCGCTGGGTGTTGGCGCTGCCTGGGGCGTGGCTGGCGTGCTTGGTGCTGGTGATTGGGCGGCTACAGGCGTGGGGTCGGCGCCATAAAGCCGGATCGCAGGCAGGGGCGCACCGGCTTCGATGGCGTCAATCTGCAGCTCGCCTTCGCGATAGGTTGGATACTGCAGCTGCAGGTTGAGGTCTTGCTTAAGGCGGGTGTTGCGCAGCCGTCGGCCTCGAATCGCCTGACGAGGGCCGCTGCTCTGGTGTGAGTCGGCCAGCTGCGGCTCAGGCAGCCTCAGGTGCGTGGCCAGCCAGCGACCGTACTCACCCTGCGGACAAGGATGATCGTCGCCGACGACGTAGGTGCCGGTCACCGTCGCTGTCTCGCCACAAGCGCGAATGATGCGCACCAGATCATCGATATAGATGCGCGAGAAGTAATAGTTGCCGCCGTCCCACAGCTTGTACTGGCCGGTGCGTAGGCGCTGGCGGACGCCTCGGCCACCCTGCAGGTTGGTGCCGGACCACAGCGGCGGACCGTAGATGGCGGCTAGGCGCAGGATGACCGTGCGCAGACCGGCTTGGCCCACGGCTTTGATCGAAGCCTCGTCGTGAAGCCGCAGGCCCGAGTCGGGATCGCTGGTGGCGACCGAGGAGTCTTCATCGACCCACTCGCTGGTCAGGTGCGCCTCGCTGCGACCGTAGACGGCGCTGGAGCCCAAGTAGATGAAGCTGCGCGCCATGACCTTGTGGGCTGCCGAGGCGGCTCGACGCACCGCCTCGCCTTGGGGCAGGTCTTGGATGCCGGGAATGCAGTACACGACGACGGGACGATCCAGCCCAAGCAGCGCCGGCCCAAACTGATGCGGCCTGCCGCCATCCATGTAGTGGACGTCGGCCCCAAGCTCGCGCAGAGGCTCTAGCAGCGCGACGCGGCGGGCGCACACCCGTACCCGCGCACCCTCGGCCAAAAGCGACTGCGCAAGGCGTGTTCCTACGTAGCCACAACCCAGGATTACATACGGCGGGATCTCGGTCTTCATCGGTCCTCTCGCTCGTGTCGCTTGGTCTAAGGAGGGCGCCGGCACGTGCTAACCCCCCGCTACTACCATAGCGCGTCCTGCGGGCAGGCCGCTGTAAAGCAGCGCACAGGCAAGCAGGTCTTGCTGTTGCGCCGGGCGCGGGCGGGACCACAAGCGCCGGCCAAAGCGCAGCTGATTGAGGCTGAGCAGGCAGCAGCGGGTTGTCGGGGCGGGTCCTTAGCCTCTATAATGGTGCATAGACCTATCTTTTTCGCGCTAGGCCAAACTCCGTACTAAGAGGACCGATGAATACTTGGCAACGACTTGTGTGTGGCAGCCTGCTTCTGTGTGGCGCAGTCGCAGTGAGCTGTAATGAGAACAAGACCGACCCCTCACAGCTGGCAGATCAGGGCACTGGCGGCAGTGACGATCTAGCTGGGGGTGGCGGCGGCGATAATGACCTGGCTGGCGGCGGTGGCGGCGGAGATATGGCGCAGGGCCTGCCGGATCTGGTGCTGGCTGACTTGACGGTGCCTGCGCCGGTACTGACGGGCATTACGCCGGACAAGGCGGCTACGACCGGGGGCGACTCGATTCAGCTTGCCGGCACCGGCTTTCAGGTTGGGGCCACCGTCACAATTGATGGCCAAGCGGCGACCGTGACCCAGACCACGCCGACGATGCTGACGGTCACCGTGCCCAAGGCGCGCGCTGGCACCAAGGCCAAGGACAAGCTGGTGGTGGTGGTGCGCAACCCCGATACCAAGATGGCGATGCGCGCAGACATCTTTTCGTACTTTTACGGCACGGTACAGTTTGGCGCTGGCACCGCGATTACCGTCGGCAGCAATCCCTACGCAGTGGCCATTGCCGAGCTTAATAACAACGCCAAGCCGGACCTTTTGGTCACCAACTATTTCGATAACAACGTGGGCTTTTTGCTCGGCAATGGCGACGGTACTTTTGGCGCGATGGGCACTGCGAATACGGCGATGCGTCCGGCCTCGCTGGCGGTGGCGGACTTTAACAACGACACCTTTTTGGATGCCGTCAGCGCCGACTACAGCGGCTACAGCGTCAGCGTGATGCTCAATGACAAGCTGGGGCGGCTGGGTAATGGCACGACGTACGCGCTTAGCGCAGGGGCGACCAGCACGCTGCCGCTGGGCATCGACGCCAAAGATGTAAACAACGACACCTTCGTCGACGTTGTGACCGCCAACGGTGGCAGCAACGACCTGACCTTTTTCAAAGGCAAGGCCGGCGCAGCGCTAGAGGCCCCGCAGACGCTGACTGGCAACATGGTGCCGCACTCGGTGGTGTTGGCGGACCTGGACAAAAACGGGACGCTGGACCTGGTGGCAGTGCATGAGAACAGCGGCAATGCCAAGGTCCTGCTGGGCGATGGCAAAGCGGCGTTTACCTTCAAAGCAGACGCGGTCATCGGCGGCAAGCCCTACGAAGTGGTCGTCGGAGACTTCAATGGCGACGGCCTGCCCGACCTCGCGGTCAGCTTGAACAGCCTAAACAAAGTGGCGCTGGTACCGGGGAACGGCGACGGCACGTTTAAGACCGCGATGATGTTTGACGCGGGCACGCAGCCGTGGGGGCTGGCCGCAGGAGACTTTAACGGCGACGGTGTGCCGGACGTGGTGACGACGCTAAATGGTGAAAATGCGGTGGTGCCGATTGTGAACAAGAACGGAACGCTGACGGCGCTGACCAAGCTGACCACCGGCATGGGACCGCGCGGCGTGGCGGTTGGTGACCTGAATGGCGACGGCAAGCCAGACTTTATCGTCGCTAATTCCAGTGAGAAGTCGGTGATGGTGTTCCTGAATACCTCGCAGTAAGTTGCCGCCGGTTTTCCCGCCTGCTCTGCCGTAGCTGCTGCCAGACCCCGAAACATTGCGGCGTCTTGGCAGCAGACTCGCCTACTATCAGCCCCAAAACGCGACCGGAGGCTCCCCGTGAAGCTGCTCGTTCTTGCTGCTGGTTATGCGACTCGTCTGCGCCCGCTGACGGACAACCAGGCCAAGCCGCTGTTGCCCGTAGCGGGGCGACCGATGCTGGAGCACGTCTTAGAAAAGTTTGCCGACTGCCCCGCCATCGACGCCATCTACATCGTCACCAACCACCGCTTCGCGCCCAACTTTCAAAGCTGGGCCGAGGCGCACGGCGGCGCCTTCGCGGGTCGTCCGGTTCAAGTTATCGACGATGGCACTTTGAGTAATGACGACCGCTTGGGCGCGATCGGAGATATCCACTTTGTCATCCACAAAGTCGCGCTGGATGATGACTTAATTGTCGTGGCTGGCGATAATCTGTTTAGCGGTGCTTTGACGGAATATGTCGCCGCGGCGCAACAGAAGGGAATTCTCGTCGGCGCTTATGATGTAAAAGATCTAGAGCAGATTAAAAGATATAATAATTTGCAGCTAGACGACGACGGGAAAATCCTGTTTTTTGAAGAGAAGCCGCAGACACCGATTAGTACTTTAACTGCGATTGCTTTGTATTATTATCCGCAAAAGACACTGCCGCTTATTAATCAATATATTAACGAGGGAAATAATCCAGATCAGCCCGGACGGCTGATTCAGTGGTTATATCCGCGCGTCGCTTGTTATACGTATATGATTAAAGGCCAGTGGCTGGATATCGGCAGCTTAGAGACCTATGAGCAGGCGCAGCAGCTGTTTGGCGGGGCGGCTTACGGCGAGTAAATGAACTCGCGGGAGCGGGGATCGGCCTGCCAGCTGGCCAGCGAGAAGCCGTTGCGATCCTTGTCGGTCAGCAGCGGTCCGCGCGCCAGCGTCTTTTGAAACAGTGCGCGCAAGGGCGGATCACACAGCGACCAGTCGAGGTCGGGGGCCAGCGGCGAGATTCCCGCCTCACAGGCTGGGTTGTATGAGCCGGAACAGAAGTACTCGATGATGCTCGGCTCGGGCAGCAGCGTGCCGTGTGCAAACCCGGGCGGCACCCACACCCAGTCGCCGTAGGGGCGGTCGGGGTCGGCGGGCATGTCGTAGGCGATGATCTTGCCAAAGGTCGGCGAGCCGAGGCGGATGTCCAGCATCATGTCGATCAAGCGACCACTAAGCGGGCGTACCAGCTTGCCCATGTGCGGATTCCACTGAAAGTGCAGGCCGCGGATGGTGTCGGCGCGAGAGGCGCTCTCGTTGCACTGCTCAAACTCGACGTTGTGCAAAAAGTCGAGCTCGGGATGTGAGCGGAAGTCAGACTTGCGATAGTGCTCGGTGAAGTAGCCTCGGTGATCGGCAAAGCGACCGTAGCGGACGACTTTCACGTCGGGGATGGCCAGCGACTTGGCCTCCAGAATCTTCACTGTGGACTCCTTTTTTGGGGCAGAAATAAACAGCAGAATGATACGGGCCCGCAAGCGACAGTAGGCGTGACCCTTGCGCAGATAAAATCACAAACTCGAAGGAAAGAAATGCACAAGCTAGTCCTGATTCGTCACGGAGAGAGCCAGTGGAATCGCGAAAACCGCTTCACCGGCTGGACCGATATCGACCTGGCTGAGTCTGGGATCGCCGAGGCCAAGCGCGCGGGCCAGCAGCTGCGAGAAGAGGGCTTTACGTTTGACCAGGCGTATAGCTCGGTGCTGCGGCGGGCGATTCGGACGCTGTGGCACGTGCAGGAGGAGCTGGACCTGCTGTGGATTCCCGTCGAGCGGTCATGGCGCCTAAACGAGCGGCACTACGGCGCGCTGCAGGGCCTGAATAAGGCTGAGACGGCGGCCAAGTATGGCGATGCGCAGGTCAAGCTGTGGCGTCGTAGCTACGATGTGCCGCCGCCGCTGATGTCGCGGGAAGATCCGGGCTCGCCGGCGCACGACCCGCGCTACGCCGGACTCTCCGAGGCTGAGCTGCCGCTGGGCGAGTGCCTAAAAGACACCGTCGCGCGCTTTGTGCCGTACTGGGAGCAGACGATTGCGCCAGCGATAGCCAGCGGCAAGCGGGTGCTGATCGTGGCGCACGGCAACAGCTTGCGCGCGCTGGTGAAGTACTTGGACGGCATCTCGGAGCAGGACATCGTCGAGATGAACATCCCAACCGGGATTCCGCTGGTGTACGAGCTAGATGCCGCGCTGCGTCCGCTTGGCCGACGGTACTTGGGCGACCAGGCGGCGGTCGAAGCGGCGATTCAGTCGGTGGCCAATCAGACCAAGCAGAAGCCAGCGTAGCAGCTCGCGGCAGTGGTTACTGCGTCGGCAGGTTTATGTCCAAGGTCGATAGCTGGTTGGCGCGTACGGTCACGGCGCGGGTCACTGTTTGGTGGCCTGCGGCGCTGACCTGCAGCTGCACGGTCTGCTGGCCATCGTCGCTGCGCACGGGCAGGGCCATGACCTGACCAGCGCGACCGATGACGTGTCCGTCCACCACCACCACGACCTCGGCAGCGGTAGAGTCGCCGGTCAGCTTGCTGCTGTGGACCCGGAGCTGCAGCAGGGCTGGCTTCCAGCGCAGGCGCACACGCACCTCAGGCACGCGCGAGTCACCGGGCAGCACCACTTTTTCCGAGTAGCAGGCCGGGCTCTCAAACAAAAACTCGTTCTGACCGGGGCGTAGCTGGACGTCGCGAACGTCGGTGCCGTACTCGCCCAGGCGCTTGCCGTTGTGGGTGACGACGACGGCTTTGGGCCAGGGCTCTAGGCGTACGGTGCGCAGCGGCTCAGGCTTTTCGGTGTGCGGGCCCGGGTGCGGCTTTTTGGGACGAGAGCCGCGCAGTTCCACTTCGGTGGCGGTCGGGCTGGGCAGTGGACTTGGAGCGCCAGCGCTGGCGGTTGGCGGCGCAGGGATGGCCAGCGGCGGGGTCTGCGTCGACGCTTCTGGCTGCGTGGCTGGGACGCTGGGGAGTGACATCTGCGGCAGGCCGGGCGTTGGCTCTGGCGACGGCAGGCTGTCATGCAGCTGCGACGGAGCGGGCGGGCGACTGCTGCGATCGTGCAGCACTTTTCCGCCAGCAACCACCGCCAGTACACCCAGCGTGGCGCTGCCGACGTAAGCCAGCTGGCGACGGGTACGATGTCGTCGCGACACCGAGTTAACCAGGCTTGCCAGCTCTGCATCATCGGGTGCCACCAGCTGCGCGCGTGCCCACGCCGACAGCGCCGCCGCCGTGCGTCCTTGTCGCTGCAGCGCCTGACCGGTGCGGGTTAAGTGGGCGACAAAGCGCTTGCTGTGGACGCTCTCCCACGCTTCCGGGTCGCGCAGGTAGGTGGTCAGCTCCGCAGCAGGATCGTCGATGCCGGTGTCGCGTAGCACCGCCGTCAGCTCTCCGACAAGCACGCTGGCATCAAGCGGCCTGTCGCCTGGATCGGTGGCCAGCAAGCGCTCGATGATCGCGGCTAGCTCGCGGCTGCACAGCGGTGCTTGCTCGCACAGCGGTGCAAACTGTCCGGTGGTGATCTTGGTTAGCGTCTCGTGGGCGTTGCGGCCCGCAAACGGCAGACTGCCCGTCAGCGCCTCATACAAAATGACCCCCAGCGAGAACAAATCCGAGCGACCGTCTTGCGGCTGTCCTTTGATGTGCTCAGGCGCGATGTACGCGGGCGAGCCGAGCAGCTGCCCCGTCGAGGTCACGTTGTCCTTGTCCACAATGCGCGCGATACCAAAGTCGCACAGCACCAGCGTTCCCGGCGGGCGCACCATGATGTTTTCGGGCTTTACGTCGCGGTGCACGATGCCCATGCGGTGCGCGGTCAGTAGAGCGCTGGCGATCTCGACCCCAATCATGGCGGCGACTTCGGGGAAGCGCGGCAGGTGCGAAAGCAGGACCGCGCGCAGCGTTGGCCCGTCGATAAACTCGGTGACCAGGTAGGCCTCTTGCGAGCCCTCATCGCTGTAGGCGTAGACCTCCAGGATGTTGTCGTGCTTTAGGCGCGCGACCGCTTTGGCTTCGCGGGCGAAGCGCAGTCGGGACTCTAGCTCGCTAGCAAGGTGCTTGTGCATGACCTTGATCGCAACCACCCGATCAAGGTTTTCATCGACGGCGCGGTACACCTCGGCCATGCCGCCCTGCCCGACCCGCTCTAGCAGCCGATAGTGCGACAGGGTTTGTCCTACCATCCAAGGCGGGAGTCTACCGGTCCGCGGCAGATACAGCAAGCCGTGCCGCCCGACTGCAAGTCAGGGTACTCTAG
>JAGNNG010000077.1 GCA_017990795.1 Deltaproteobacteria bacterium | reverse complement strand
GTTTCGCGAAGTTAGGCCTGACAGAAAAATCGTGGACTGAAAAAAGGACTGCGGGGCGGGAGCGCGGCGCGACCAAAGTCTATGGCTGCGGCGCTGGAGTCCCTGTGGGTGTGCGTCGTAGCTGGTACTTGTTTACCGCCGCTTGGTGCTCTTCCATCGTCACCGAGAACTGATGCGTGCCGTCGTTGCGTGACACGAAGTACAGGTACGGCGTGGCATCCGGCTGCAGCACGGCGGCCAGCGCGGCCCGTCCAGGATTGCTGATAGGTCCCGGCGGCAGCCCCTCGTGAGTATAGGTGCTGTAGGGGTTGTCGACGTCGGTGAGGTGGATGCGGCGGATGCGGCCTTGGAACTCTTGGCAGGCGGCGCTCTTGGTCAGCGGCACGGTGCAGCCGTAGATGATCGTCGGGTCGGTCTCTAAGCGGTGAGGCTTAAAGGTCGGCAGGCGCAGGCGGTTTAGAAACACGCCGGCAATGCGGGGTCGCTCCTCGGGGCGCGCGGTCTCTTTTTCGACCAGGCTGGCCATGATGATGATCTCGCGGTCGCCAAACTGATACTGGCGATTGAGGATGCGCATGCCCTCAAAGTACTGCGCCTTCAGCTCGCCCAGAACGCGCTGGGTGCGCTTGACCAGAGGCGGCAGCACCCGCGTACACGGCACGCCGGGCGGGAAGCGATAGGTGTCCGGGTACAGGTAGCCTTCCAGCGAGCCGCCCGTGACGCCCAGTGACAGTGCATAAGCGGGGTCGCGCATCAGGCGCTCGGCTTCGCTGGCTTTGCAGATGCCGGCATCTTCCAGCAGCCGCGCCACCTCGAGCATGTTCTTGCCCTCGGGAATGGTGACGGGGACTTCCGGCTCACGCGCGCCCGACAGCAGCACTTCCAGGATCTGCTTGGGCGTCATCTTGGCCGACAGCGAGTAAGCCCCGGCGCGAATCTTGGAGGCGACGCCGCGCTCGTTGGCGTAAAAGCGGAACCACTCGGGGTGGACGATGAGCTTCTTGTCGCCGAGCATGCGGGCGATCTCGGCCAGGCTCATGCCTTTGACGATGACCACTTTTTGTTCGGGCGGACCGTCTTGCGGGCCGGGGCGGTCGGGATAGCGCATGGCGCCAAAGACGACAAAGCCAGCGACAGCGACGAAGCCACCGATGGTAAGAAGCACCAGCAGTGCCGCCAGTCGGCGCCGCCAGGGAGAGCTGCTGCGGCTCACGATGGGTCCTTATAGGCGGCGTCGATGCTCTTATCAAAGAGCACCGGCGGCGGCTGCCGATCCAGCCAGGCCTCGAGGATGACCGCTGCCGCCAGCTTATCGATCACCTTTTTGCGCTTGGACCGCGACACATCGGCCTCTAGCAGTACTTCTTCGGCGGCTACAGTGGAGAAGCTCTCGTCTTGGTAGTGAATGGTCAGGCCCGCCGCGACCAGCGCATCGCCCAGCACCCGCACGCGAGAGGCGCGGTGCCCCTCATTGCCTTCGCAGTCGTAGGGCATACCGACTACGACTTCTTGGGTCTCGTACGACTTACAAAGCTCCAGCACGGTCTGTACATCCGCTTTGGTGCCTTGCCGCTGCAGCGTCTTGACGGAGTGGGCGCACAGCCCTAGCTCGTCGCTGACAGCCACGCCAATGGTCTTTGACCCCACGTCCAATCCAAGTACACGCACGAGCGGACGATGACACGCATTTTTGAAGTGGGTCAAGTTTCGCACCCGGCCAGGATCGACCCTGCGCCGCGACTGAGCCCCGAGCTTTTTGTCGTGAGATTTTTGTAGGCGCCGCGCTTTTCCGCTTGGGCCTGACCGCGCGCGCCGCTAAGTCTTGGTCCCATGAAGAAGCGAGCGCCCTCTGATGTAGCGCGAGAAAAAGATGCGGCTGTGGCACCGGTACCCAGTCATGCACCGCCGGTCGAGCACAGCTGGAGAGCTGGCGCGCTGCGTGCCGCCACAGCTGAACACTATGAAGATGCCGAGCTTTACGATCATGAGTATCGACGGCGGCGCGAGGATCTTCGCTACTACCGGGCGCTGGCGCTGCAGGTGTCGCATGAGCAGCCACCGGGCTCGCGCCGGGGACGACCGCTGCGGATCTTAGAGCTGGGCTGTGGCACGGGCCGGCTGCTGCTGCCGCTGGTCAAAGATGGTCATGAAGTAGTTGGAGTGGACCTGTCGGGGTCGATGCTGCAGCGCTGTCAGCAGCGCCTCGAGCGCCTAAAACCGGCGCAGCAACAAAGAGCCCAGCTGCTGCAAGGCGACTTTCGGGAGCTGCCGCTGCCGGGTGCGCCGCCGGCCAATTCCTCGACGGAGGACCCGCGCTTTCACCTGATCCTGTGTCCCTTTAACGGGTTTATGCATCTTTACACCCGACAAGATGTCGAGCGCTGCCTGGCCGAGGTGCGTCGCCTGCTGCTGCCGGGCGGGCTGTTTGCCTTAGATGTGCTTAATCCCGATCCGGTGTGGCTAGCGCGGGACTCAGAGCGGCGTTGGTCGCGCACGCGCTTTCGTCATCCTCAGACGGGGGAGCGGCTGGTTTACAGCACCAATCACCTGTACGACAGCGAGTCGCAGATTGCCTGGATTCGCATCTATTACGAGCGCGATCTGAAGGCGGCGGCGGTGGCTGAGACCGAAAAAGATCCCAGTTTATCGTCGGTGAATAAGGCTACAAACCAGCCACCTTCAGCCAAATCGAAGGCAACCCAAGGGTCTGTGCAGAGCATTGAAGATGCCTGCGTTCACACCGTTCAGCTGGCTCATCGGCAGTTTTACCCCGCCGAATTGGAGGCACTACTGCACTACAACGGCTTTGAGATGACGCAGCGGCTGGGCGGCTTTGATGGCCAGGTGCTGTCTCCCGTCAGTACGGAACAAGTGATCTGCGCGCGCGTAAACACGCGTCCTCACGTGAGTACTTGAGAAAAAGCCCTCACAATGGCCGAAAATCGCCGAATTTGGCGGTATCGACGGTAAAACGGCGGACTCCGACGGTAAAACGGTGATTATCGAGGGTGGCTTGGCCGGGCTCGGCCAAGGGCTCGACGCAGAAGTCTGCGAAAAAAGTGAACTTTTTCGCTCAAAACGATTGACAGCCTCGTCGGGGCCGAAATAGTGTCAAGAAAAACCCAACCCCTTCAGAGTTGGAGGAGAAGTATGGCCGAGAAAGTTGCGAAAATTGGTGTGAAGCGTGAGTCCGGTTACCTGTACTTCCTACGTGGATCGGATGTCTATAAGACGCCGATGAAGCGTGCGGGTGCTCCATCTGCTGCTGGCAAGGCTGAAAAAGTCCAAGCCGGCAACTTCGCACGTGAGGAAGGGTACCTGTACTTCCTCGATGCGAACGGCGACATCTCCCGCGCCAAGCGTGCGGTGGGTGGCCAGAAGCGGAAGAAGCCAAAGACCGAGAAGAAGACCGCAGCGAAGAAGCCCGCTGCAAAGAAGGCAGCTCCTGCTGCTGCGGCCAAAAAGCCTGCAGCGAAGGCAGCTCCTGCAAAGAAGGCAGCAGCGCCTGCTAAGAAGGCAGCCCCGGCCAAAAAGCCAGCGGCTCCTGCTAAGAAGGCTCCTGCTAAGAAGAAGTAACTCGACGTAACGCGGATCTCGCTTCGGCGGGGTCGGAAGAAGGCTGGTCACTTTTGGTGACCGGCCTTTTTTGTTTTTGGCGGGAGCTTGTTTGCCGTCGCTAAGCCTGCAGCAGCCAGAGCCAGCGCGGATGCCAGCCCTGGGACTGCGGGGCCAGTCAGGCTAGATGCAGACGTGGTTGGTGGTGTCGCAGGTCTTGCCGTTGTCGGTGCAGAACTTGTCGTCGCCGGTGCTGCACTCGACGCAGGTGTTGTTGGTGGTGTTGCAAGCTGGCGTTGTTGCGGGGCAGAACGCCTTGTTGGCAGCGGTGCACTCGACGCACAGATGCGTGGTGGTGTTGCACGCCTTGTTCATGTCCGAGCAGTACATCTCGTCGCCAGCGCTGCACTGGACGCAGGTGCTGTTGGCGGTGTTACAAGCCGGAGTCGTCGCTGGGCAGCCTGCTTTGTCCGCCGCCGTACACTCGACGCAGAGGTTGCTGGTCGTGTTGCAGGCCTTGGTCGTGCCCACGCAAGCGTTCTTGTCGCCAGCGGTACACTGCACGCACTTGAGGGTCGTGGTGTTGCAAGCTGGCGTCGCCATCGGGCAGCCCGCCGCGTCGGCAGCAGTACACTCGACGCAGACGCCGGGTACAGGGTCACAAGCCTGCTTGGTGCCGATGCAGTTGGTCTTGTCCGCAGCGGTACACTGCACGCACTTGTCGCGGGTCAGGTCGCACACGTCGGTGGTGCCGATGCAGTTGGTCTTGTCGTCGGCGTAGCACTGCGCGCAGCGGCCAATGTTCAAGTCGCACTTGTTGGTCATGCCCACGCAAGCGGTCTTGTCGTCAGTTGAGCACTGCACGCAGATGTCCTTTGCCGCATCGCACACCGACGTCATACCCACGCAAGCGGCTTTCTGCAGCGGCGTACACTGCACGCACTTCTTGAGCGCGTTGTCGCAGACCCCGGTAGCTCCGCTGCAGGCGGCGGTGTCCAGCGTCGTACACTGCACGCACTTGTCAGTCGCGGTGTCGCAAGCCGGAGTGGCCCCGACGCAGGCCCCTTTGTCCAGTCCCGTACACTCCACGCACTTCAGGAGTGCGCCATCGCAAGCTGGAGTGGCTCCCATGCAGTAGCCCTTGTCGGCGGTCGTACACTCGACGCAGGTCTTGGAGGCGTCGTCACAAGCCGGGGTCGCGCCGGTGCAGGCCGTCTTGTCGGCGGTCGTACACTCGACGCACTTGTTGCTGCCAGGGTCGCAGACGGGCGCGGCGGGGTTTTTACAGTCGGCGTTGGCTACGCACTCGACGCACTTGTTGCCGCCCAGGCACAGCGGCGTAGCGCCCGAGCACGCGGGATTGTTACCGCACTGGCACTGCCCACCCTTGCACTGGCTGGCCGTCGTCAGGTCGCAAGCCAGCGAGCAGCTGCCGCAGTAGTCGAAGTTGCTGTCGGTATCCAGGCACATCGGCACGTTCTTGCAGCAGCGCGGCGTGACGATGCCCGGTCCCGAGCAGTCGTCGACCACATTGTTGCAGTCGTTGTCTTTCATGTCGCAGACGTCGGTGCTTGGGTAGGCGGCAGTGGCGTCGCAGGTCAGGAAGCGGCGCTCCTCGTTAAACGCTGGGAAGACCATGTGGCCCTTGGTGATCGAGAAGCTATTGACCTGGCTGCGGTTACAGCCCGCCACGGTGCCCGCGACACACTCGCCGGTCTCGACGCCGCAGACCTCGCCGTACTCTTTTAGGTTCATGCCGTCGGGAGCATCGGTGCGGCCATCGCAGTCTTCGTCCGTGACTTGGCTGGCCACGCAGGTCTGCAGGCCTGGCTGCTGCGCGCCGAAGCACTTGGGTGCCGTCACGCTGTCGTCGCGCGTGCCCGGACAGGCATTGCGCAGGTTGTTCGCTGCATGCGGACCCGGCTTGACGCCGCTACACACGCAGTGACCTGTAAAGCCGCCCGTAGCCGCATCAATGCGTCCGCACAAGCCCTGCTTGTTGTCGGTACAGGACAGGACGCTCTGCACGGTCTTGGTTGCGACCACGTGCGTCTCGATCATCGGCGCGCCCTTGTCGTCGGGGTTCTGCTCGTCGATAAGGCCGTCGCAGTCGTTGTCTTCGCCGTCGCAGACTTCAGTGGCAAACGGGCGCTTGGCCGGATCGGCGTCGTTACAGTCCACATCCGAGTTATAGCCGTCGCCGTCGCCGTCCATGGTGCAAGGCCGGTCGGTGACGCAGTTTTGCGCTTTGGCATCGCCGCACTTGTCGGGAGCACCAGGGAAGGTCTGCGGATCCGCATCGTTGCAGTCCAGCGGCACGCTGTACGGGTTACAGCCCGCATTGGCGTTGGGGAAGCCGTCGCCGTCCACGTCGCAGGTCTTGCCGCCAGCCGTGACCGGAGGACAGCCGTTTTTCGCCATGCCGTTACAGTCCGCGTCTTGATCCGCACCGCTGCCGCTCTTGTTGGCGCACAGCCGTCGCATGGCTGCCGCGACCGAGCCGCCACCCTCTTGGCCCTTCAGGTCGCGCACCGTCAGCGTCGCACCTTCATAAGCCGTCGAGCCCGGAAACACGCCGCGATCAAAGTCATCGCAGTCCAGCGGCTGTCCCGCTGGCTTGTTCTTGTCCGGGCAGTTGCTGGCTGGGTCCAGGCGCTGATAGCCGTCGCCGTCCAGGTCACAAGCCACGCAGCCGCCCGCCGGGTTACCGTCGCACGCCCAGTCCTTGGTGATGTCGTCGCAGCGCTTCTTGGCACCGGGATGAATGTCGGGGTTGGTGTCGTCGCAGTCGCGCTGGCTGACGACCGGGTCCATCGGCGAGTAGCCGTCGCAGTCCTCATCGACAAAGCACGACACCACCTGGCCCATGCAGTCATAGTCGGTGGTGCTGTTGCAGCGCGGCGGCATGCACGCGCCCTGGTCGGCGAGCTTGTTGTGGTTGGTGGCGCAGCTGGCGCGGTCCTTACACTCACAGCAGTTGCGCGGGCGAGCGTTGCCATGGAAGCGCTGCGCATCATTGTCGTCGCAGTCGGTGCTCTCGTCCTCGCCGTCTTTGTCTTTGTCTTGGCAGGCCGGGGCCATATCGCCACAGGCCGTGTCGATGGGCAGACCGCAGCGCTGCTTGGCCAGCGGGTTAAAGTCGACCGCGTACAGCCGCGCCGGCAGCGCTGGCTCGCCCGCCTTGGGGTCCGCATCCACGCAGTCCAGCACCAACAGCTGGCTCTGGTAGCGCACGCGCGCCATCAGGTTGGCCTGCGTCCACGCCGCCGCGCTGGGGAAGTGGTCAAAGTCCTGGTCCATCTCCGGCGAGACTTCCAGCAGCGAGGCATCGATCTCCGTCGTTCCGGCGGACTTAATCAGCGTCGCAAAGAAAAACTCCGGCGTGCGCGGCTTGGGCGTGGTGCCCTCGGGGGCCAGCTTGGTCGTGGAGGCGCGGACGTGAATCAGAAACGTCCCCGCCTTGGACAGCTTGAGCCCAATCTTGAGCGGGTTAGTCGCCAGGTCGCGATCCTGCGCCACCGCTGCCACCGGCTGAATGCCCGACTGATAGATGAGCTGCCGGGGCTCTTGAGTACGGTCCTGGATCTTGACCTCGTACTCGGCCAGCGTCACGCCAGCGGGCGGGCGAATCATCAGCAGGATGGCTTCCTGATCCGCGCACGAGGTCGCAAAGGCTGTGCCCAGCACCGCCAGCAGCAGCCGCAGCGCATGTCCGGCCAGCCAGCGTCGTGGCGAAGGCGGCTTCTGCGGCGGTCGCAGGCTAGTTGTGGACGGTTTAGCAGCGGACAGCCAAGCGAGTGGTTGCAGCACTAGATGTTTCCTAGCGAGGCAATAAGTGAACATAGGGGCCCCCAAGGTACTTACTACCGATGTTAACCCGTGGCGGGCCTGGCCGAGTAGCGACGAGATAAGTGCCGTAGCTGTGGGCACATTTGGCCCACGGTTAGGCGGGGGCGGCGCTGTAAGC
>JAGNNG010000076.1 GCA_017990795.1 Deltaproteobacteria bacterium | reverse complement strand
GGCTGGCAAAAAGCCGATCACGTTGCGCTCGCGTCGCGACTCCCGCGTGAGCTTGATGTCGACGCTGACCTTGCTTGTCAGCTGGATGCTCGCGGCTTGGGCTCCATCTGCGGCGCGCACCAGTGCCAACAGTGGATCACCAGCCGGAGCAGGCTGCTG
Organism: Deltaproteobacteria bacterium; assembly: GCA_017990795.1. Classification (GTDB taxonomy): domain Bacteria; phylum Myxococcota_A; class Polyangia; order Palsa-1104; family JAEUJZ01; genus JAGNNG01. The sequence goes on along the minus strand of JAGNNG010000076.1, from coordinate 7,370 downwards.
CGCTTTGTCGGGGGTCGGAACTGCCGCAGCCAGCCACTGCGCAACAAGCTGGCGACTCACCATCGCTACCGGCAGTCCCGCGCTGCCTTCCGGACCATCCAGCGTAAGCTTTGCCACACCGTCGCTGCGCGGATCAACAAACAGCACCGCAGCTGCCCCGTGCTCGCGCAAGTTCCACGCCTTATAGCGCAGGTCCGAGTACGAGCGTGCCGCGCTACCCGAGAGCTTGTCGCCCGCCGGAATGCCACGCAGCACCAGCGCGACTTGTCCTTTTAGGTCTAGGCCGTGCAGGTCGTCCCACTTGGACTCGGGCGCGGTGATGCCATAGCCAGCGAAGCGGACCTGGCCACTTAGTGCCGCGGTCTGCGACATCGAGGCTGCGACGATCTCGGCGGCGGTGAGCGCTCGTGCTTGTGGCGCTTCCTGACGAAATCGCGATCCGACGTCGCGCACGCCGACGATGACTTCGACCTCTTGGAAGTAGCCGCGCGGATTTTTTGGACTGCTGACTTCTCCCGCCGGAGTGAGCGCGGCCTCCTTCATCCAGTTGGCAATTTCGTCTGCTGCGGTGGCGCTGCCCTCGGTGCCTACGCCGCGACCTTGGCGCAGCGGATCGGCAAGCCAAGCGACGCGACTGGCGATGGTGCCAACCGAGGTTTTTTGGAACTCGGCTTTGGCGTCGGGCTGCCAGTCGGCGATAAAGACGTTGGTCTCGCCGCGCGCCTTGCCGTTGCGATTGCTGGCAAAGACCAGCTTTTTGCCGTCGGGCGAAAACATCGGAAAGCCGTCAAAGTCGGCGGTGTGGGTGATGCGCTCTAGCTGTGAGCCGTCGCTGTTTATCGCCCACAGGTCAAACTCGCGGCCTTTGGGATCGCCTTGGTTTGACGAGAAGATGATGCGACGGTTGCTGCTGCCCGCGATGCTGGCTGGGAAAAAAAACGGGGCAAATGAGGCTGCGCCCAGCTCGGTTACGGCGTGGGCGTTGCTGCCATCGGCATCCCCGACCCACAGCTCCATCTGCGTCGGTCGCACCATGTGCTCGGCGAGCAGGCCCTTCATTTGCGCGGCTTCGGCGGCAGTGCGCGGACGTGCGGCGCGCCAGACCAGGTGCTTGCAGTCCTCTGAGAAAAACGCGCCGCCGTCGTAACCAGGCGCGTTGGTGATGCGCTTTACGTCGCTGCCATCGAGCTTCATGCGGTAAAGCTCCAGGTCGCCGTCGCGGTCGCTGGTAAACACGACGCTGCCATCGTGACAGACGGTGGCTTCAGCTTCGTAGCCGGTGGTGTTCGTCAGGCGCTTGGTATCGGTGCCGTCGGGCTTGCTCGAGTAAAGCTGGTAGTTGTAAAGCGGCCAGACGTAGCCCTTGCTGCGGTCGGGGACTGGCGGACACTCGTCGCCCGCGTGGCGCGTCGAAGCAAACAGCACCCGGCTTTGATCGGGGAAGTAGTAGCTGCAGGTGTTGCGTCCGTGGCCAAGGGAGATCGGCTGTAGCGGCTTTACCGGCTCACCCCCAAGTGGCAGCTCCAGCGAGTAGATCTGGTCGCACTTGTCTTGCGCGGTCGTGGACTGCATCACCAAGCGCTTACCGGTGGCTGCGTAGTAAGCCTCGGCGTTCTCGCCGCCAAAGGTCAGCTGGCGGAGGTTGCGCAGGTGTCGCTCGTTAGGGTGAAGCTGCGGGATCGGGTAGCCGATCTGGGGCGGCGCAGCGGCGGTACCCATGCCCGCTGGCGCAGTGGCAGCAGGTCCAGACTGGTGTGGCGACGAAGGCGGCGACGAAGCCGGCGACGAAGATGGATGCGCAGCACCAGTATGTCCAGCTGGCTCGGCGGCACCGGCACTACCGGGGGCTACAGCGAGGCAGGGGACAAGTCCCAGCGCCAAGCGGAATCCGAAGAGTCCGCGCGTACGTGAGGTACTGAGGCCCACGCGCCGGGCGGTAACTCCCGAGATGACAGAACCAGCCAAAAGCGGTAAAGAGGCGGAAGTAATAGTCATGACATCTCCTACCTTCCTCCCTCGTGCGGGTCAAGCAAGCGCTCACCAGACGAGAAGGACTGCGCCAAGATCGCCTCGTCGAGTTGGACCCGGTCACAGCAGTGGCCGGTCGTCTCGCGAGGCGTTTGTAGCGCTAGACCTGGGGCTTCCAAGTGCACAGACCTCGGTGTTTGCGCATGCGGTCTGGCCAGGTGACAAAACCTTGGTGGGTGGCTGCCCGGGAATTGCAGCTGTGAAAATGACTCTTTCAGCGCCGAGACTTCCGCTGCAAAAATGGGCCTGCTGTAAAAAGCGCCTGCAGCGCGCTATCCTGTTACTAAGTTTTGGCGCACCGTTACCGTCGGGATATCGTGCCCTAGCCATGTCAACGACCTATCTGGCGGATAGGTAAGGAGATTTCGTTCCAATGGCCCGCGAAGAAAATTCGCTCCTGTTTTCGCTAAAAGAGCTTCACAACCTTGAGGAAGATCGCATTCGCGACGAGGCCAACGCCAAGCAAGCTGCCATTGATGCTGAGCGTCGCGCCAAAGAGGATGCCATTCGTCAGGCCAAGGAAGCCGAGGAAGCTCGCATTCGGGCTGCTGAGGATGCTGCTCGTCGCGAGCGTGAAGAGCGCGAGCGCAAAGAGCGTGAAGATCGCATCCGCGTCGAAGAGACCGAGCGTCGTGCTCGTATCGAAGCGCAGGCTCGGATCGAGGAAGCGCAGATTCGCGCCGCGACTGAGGCGATCAAGAATAAGCCGCTGCCGGTCAAGCTCATCGCTGCCGTTTCGGCGGTGCTGATCGCGTTTTCGATCGTCGTGGTCATCGTCGTGAAGCGCAACCAAGAAGTCGCCAAGAAAGAGGCGATTGCAGCGGCGGCTGCGGCCATTCAGGCTGAGCGCAAGCGGGACCAGGACGAGCAGGCTCGCCTGCAGCAAGTCTTGGCGGCGCGCATGGCTGAGATGAGCAAGCTCGATAGCGCGCTGAAGATGGCGATGAACGAGAAAGAACGCCAAGAGCTAGCCAAGGCTGCTGGCCAAGCTGCAGAGCGGGCCCGACAGGCCGCATCTGAGGCTGAAGCGCAGCGCAAGGCCGCCAAAGAGCGCGAGAAGAAAGCCAAGTTCGAGCGCTGCAAGAACTCGGACGATCCGCTCTGCGGAACCTAGTCTGGCTTCGCTCGCCCTCGCGCAGCTGCATCACCGAACGGGTCCGCTGCTGGCTCTTACTTCCTGGCAGACCGGACCCCCGCTTTCGCTTTCGGAGCCAACCTTAATCCACGCGAAAAAGCACACGAACGAAAGCGCCGCCGCCGTTTGGCTGTTGCTTCAACCTACCTTGCAGCGCTAACAAAAAGCCCGGCACTCCCGGCTGCACAGCGTAGGTCCCTCGCTGGGCTTTCATCGCACGCCGCCGTCGTCGCCGCCCCGTAGTTTAGATCCCTTTGTAAGAGGTATGACTCATGACGCTTAAGACGCTGTTTTCCGCAAGAGCTGTAGTCCAAGGTACGTTGCTTTTGGGCCTCGCTGCTGGCTCGCTGGTGGGTTGTGGCAAAGAGCCGGACACCTCGCCTGCCATTCGCATCCTGTCGCCGATCGAGGACCAGACGCTGCCTGCCGGGATGCCGGTGGATGTGCGGTTTACGATCTCGGGAATCGACTCGTCGGCGACGCCGGCGGTTACGTTTTCGCTGATGGGCGGGGATCAGAAGATCCCAGGCAAAGGTCACGTTCGCGCTTATATCGACGGCAACAACTTCCACGCGCGCGTCGCCGCACTGCCAAACGATGCCAACCCGTTCTTGGTCCCCGATCCGGCGTATGGCAGTGCTTCCTCGCTGCTCGCGGCTGGGCGTCACAAAATCACGCTGCTGCTTTGGTACAACGACAACCCGATGAACACCCAGGTTGATCCGCAGCGTGAAGGCACCGTGACCATCAACACCAAGTAGCTCGCGTTTCCTCGGTCGGCGTCGGGAGTGTTCCGGCGCCTGGCTGATTTTTTGGCGCGGTCGCTGGGGCCAAGGTTTGGACCGCGCTGGCAACGCGCCGGGGCCATTCCCTAGAAAAATTTTGGCAGCGCACCTGCGGTTCTTTGATACTGCGGCTCTATGTCTGTTTTTCGTCTGATGTCTTCACGCGCTGGGTCGCGGGCTTGGGGGGCTCTGCTTGCACTGGCGCTTAGCGTCGGTGTTGCAGATGCAAAGTCGCATCCGCGCGGGGCTGCCGCACATAAGCGAAGTCATGCTCCAGCGAAGCGCCATCGCCATGTGCGCGAGCGTCCGGTAGCCACATTTACCCGCAGCGGCCTGCCCAACATCCAGGCCAAGGCCGCGCTGGTAGTCGAAGTTACCGAGGCTGGCAACGTGCCCCTGTATCAAAAAAATCCAGATGAGCTGCGACCGATAGCCTCGGTGTCCAAGCTGCTGGCGATGCTGGTGGTGGTCGAGCACAAGCTGGCGCTGGATGCAGAGAGCACGATCACGGAAGCCGATGCCAAAGCCACGACGCGCGGTGCCAAGTCGCGGCTGCTGACGGGGATGACGCTGTCAAATCGCGACTTGCTGCATGCGGCGCTGATGGCCTCGGACAATCGGGCGGTGCTGGCGCTGGGGCGTGCGGTGGGGTTGTCGCCGACGCAGCATGCGGCTTTGATGACGGCCAAGGCGCGCGCGCTGGGGCTGACCAAGACGACGTTTGCAGAGCCGACGGGACTTAACTACGGCAATGTGTCCACGCCCAAAGAGGTGGTGGTGATGTTGCAGGCGGCTCTGAAGCAGCCGCTGCTCGCGCAGGTGTCGCGGACGGCGCACTATGTGGCGCATGCTCGACGGAAGAACCGTCGTGATACCATCGAGTACGGTAGTACCGACGTGCTGCTTACTTCCAGTCGGCATGTGATTCACGGCGGCAAGACCGGTTACAACGATCGCGCAGGCTACTGCCTGGCGGTGGCGGCCAAGATTGCACCGGCCAGTGGCAAGCCGCGTGAGGTGGTGATGGCCTTCCTGGGAGCCGAGGGAAAGCAGACGCGCTTTGCCGATTTTGGCCGTGCGGCGCAGTGGCTGGTAGAGCGCGCTCCAGCGGCTCCCCACAATCCGGCAACCCCGCCGGGGGCCGAGGTGCCACCTGAGCTTAAAGCCGACAAGAAGACGGCCAGCACGCGCAAGCCGGGCAGTCCGGGGCAGCCCCAGTCGCTTTAGCTAGTCAACAGCACTCGGTCAAGAAGCTACGGGGCGGATGAGGGGGCTGCAGCTGGGGTCGGTGCTGCGATGGGCTCAGGCGGGGTGGGGTTGGCTGGGGCTTCGACGATGGGCTTTACCTTCGGCGAGGCGTTGTCTAGGTAAAACAGGATGCCCGCCGTGATCGCCAGGACCCCAGCGCCCGCAGCCAGGGCTGCTCCCGGTGCCACGTTGTCGTACTTGTTTGGACAGCGATACGAGACCCCGGGCTGATCTGGACAGTCGGAGGTATTGACCGGGCGACCGTCTTGATAAAACAGATAGCCGCTGCCACCTGCTAGGCCCAGCGCTCCCACCGTGCTGACCACGGCCAGCGCAGTCAGCCAGGGTCGTCGCTGCAGCAGGGCGGGCAAGCTCAAGCGCAGGGTCTGCGGCTGCGCGCCCGCGAGGATCTCAATCTGTTGGCGCAGCGGTCGATAGCCTTGGCCTTGCACGACCAGGTCGTGAACGCCAGCGGCCAGCAGGTACGAAGCGGGGGTACGCTCGACGCGCAGTGAGCCATCGATGCGTACCTGCGCGCCTGAAGGCTCGGTCTCAATCGCCAAGATTCCTGAGGCCTCTGTCGGGCGATCGATGGCCTGCGGACCCAGAGGCGGCGCCGACTTGGCTAGCTTCTCACCCGTCCGCATCACCATCTGTCGCACTTCGTCGTTGCTGCAGACGCTGCACTCGTCTTTGACCAGCTCGGTGAGCTTGCCGGTATACAGGTCGCGCAGCTGCAGCTTCATCGAGAACGTCGACAGCTGCAGGCTCTGCAGCTCGCCTTCAATCACGCGCCTTACGCCCAGAACTTGCGCCAGCCGCCCATAGCAGGACGTCGTCGCGCAGCCGATAAGCCGCGACTCGGCTGACAGGCGGTTCTCGACATCTTTGGCGCTTAGCACGCTAAAGCCATTGTTGCGCAGCGTGGTCGCCAGCGTCGCTGACAACGAGGCCGCCACTTCCGGAGCGATGCCTTGAAACGGCAGCTTGACGATGGCGATCGGCTCGCTGGGCGGTGGCTCGTTTTGTGCCTGCGCGACATTCTCGCCAAGCAGGGTCACGGCTATCGCGCCCACTGCCAGCGTCGAGAGCGAGCGTGATAGCCACGCCCGGCCAAGCGGCCCCCGCTTGCTGCTACCGTGTCTGAAGTGACGGTCTGCCAGACAAATCATATCGACGCCTGCTGTGTGCCTAACGCGGCACATCCTGTGGACCGCCCGCGCAAACCAAAATAGTCCATATGGTTATATGAAGCCGCCTTCAGCGCAGTGTCAATTGCCGTCTGTCCTGCGGCGAGCGCCAGCGCTTCGGCTCAGTCTTCGCAAGCCTTGTGCGCCCGTGCATGCCTCCTGCGAGCCGCGGATGAACCTGCCCTTTCTCGACGCACCTTCACTCACCTTGCGCCACATCTCATGTTCTTTGCGGCGTGTGGTCGATAGTCGCGTGCGGCCTGTGTGCAGCGCTATCCCGCACCACCGTAAAAATCACGATGCAGCACTGGCAAGCAATGTCGCGCGCGTAAGCGCCAATTCCCCCAAATACGTCCTAAGCCAAATAACATCGCATAGTTAGGCTGCGTGAGGTCTTGTGCCAAATTGGGGGCAGCTGGTACAGTTTGGCTCTCAAATTCGGTCTACTTCAATCTGTCAGTAGCTCAGGCAGCAACTGAGGCAGCAAATCGGGCGCAGACTTGGGCGACAGCTTGAGTGGATGGCTCGGGGTCCTGCTGCATTAGAAGCAACGATTGGCGGCTGACAGTTCCCCAATTGGCCACGGCGCTGACCTAAAAGGCTTATGCAAGACGTTGCACTTCCCCGCCTGTTTGGCAGGTACTGTTTGCTGCGGACTGCTGGTAGCGAGAGCTACCAAGACGGCCAGCTACGCACGCTGCTGGCGACCGAGCTGCCGGCGCCTTTTGAGATTCGCACCGAGGCCCTGCGCACCGTCTATCTGATGCCTGCGTCACACGGCGCGCACCTAGAGCTGCAGGCCGCGCGACAGCCGCTGGTTTCGCACCCCAACTTGCTGGCCGCGCTAGACGCCGGGCAGCTAGACGGGCAGCAGTTTTTGGTCACCGAGCACGCGCTGGGGCCTGACCTGCGGACGATTTGTCAGCAGGCGCGGCAGCAGCTACCAGTCGAAGTGGCACTCTATGTGGCGCGCGAGGTCGCCCG